>JASFTL010000006.1:0-23336 GCA_050053555.1 Desulfobacterales bacterium | reverse complement strand
ATGTTGCACCTGCATTTGTGAAGGTAAAGATTGCCATTTCAGGGTAAAAATTGCCGCTATAAAAAAGGTTTAACGGCGATCAAAAAATTTCATAGATTTCCCGAACCGTATTTTTAGATAGAATGCAAAATTATATTATTTACAATTTTTTCAGATAGATAAAATATTTTATTTGGCGGAGGCAAAACATATTTCAAACATCTCTCATCTTTCTTAAGGCTTGGCACGCTTGATGCACGAAGCAATGTCCGACATTGGATTCAAATGCTTTCGTTTTTGGAAAACACAGGAAAGGGAATTTATGTCCTTTAACGCCTTCACCATGCCAGCGCTGCCTCAGCCACCGCCCGCCGGTTTAAATGACACGCTAAACGGCGGTTCAACCGCACTTGAATCCTGTCGCTATAATCAATCAGCCGATAAGGGCCAGAGCTTTTTGTCCACTTTAAACCAAATTAACGATCATCAATACGATCATAGCCGTGATACCGCGTGTGCTGAGAACACCGCTGGAGTGTCTGATGACACGGATAACCAGTCCGTAACATCTGGCAAAATGGGCACACCCGGCGACAATCCGCATGATGATATGGGTGATACGGGCGGGGCTGGATCGGCGCAGGCAGCCCCCTGCATTCACCCGTCGCACGCTTTAAGGCGGATCCATCAGCACCTTTTTAACTTCTTGATGTCTGATGAGAGTTCACTTTCGGATGCGATTGATCCTGATTCAACAGCCGGATCAAGGCCTTCTTGGCTTGCCGATCTGATCGCTTTCCTTGAGCCGGAGGGACAGCCAGTTCCGAACGGTCAGGTCGGCATCGGCCTATTTGAGCAGTTACAGACAAATATCTCCCCGGAACTAAACAATTTATATTTTCTTCAACAGCTTGCCGCCGGGGTCTTCAATCATCAAGATAACGTGGCTTTAATGCGGTTCAATACCCAATTTTGGGGATTCGGGGATTGGATGGCCATGTCGGCAAACGATCTCAACGATCAGACAAGGGCCTTTGGGGCTCATGCGAATCCGGCGATCATTCATCTGCTGCACATGCAAGGCCTCGATTCCTCTGTTTTGGGATTTCCTGCCGAAGCTGACGGCGCTGGTGGGCAAACGCCGGCTGCAAACCTAACAACGATCGACTTAAATGGGGAATTTCTTTTTAAAATGTCTGCCTACTCTCAGCAGGGCGGATCGGATATAAGTGAAAATAACCCAGCGGCTGTTATGGGAAGCGCAAAAGATGGACGCTTATTCCCGCTGGCGACTGACAGTCAAAACATGGAAAACGCAGCTGAAACAAAATTCCAGCTCGAAAATAAAAATTCGCTCATCGATCAAGCTCAGGCGGCGAATCCGAAATCAGCCTCAGAGGTCGCCATGGCCAAACCGGCAGAAGATGCGTTCAACCTGAAAGGTTCTGCTCTGAATACTCAGATGCCGCTGTCTGCCGAAGTCGTTGATAAAGTCGTCCAGATCGAAGGAGAAAATAAGGACAGCAGCCTTCTGCAGGGGCAGGATCAAATGTCGCAACGGCTGGCTAAGTTTGAGAATGCGACGCAAACATCGGAATCCGCCCAGCGCAGCCTTTCATCACAGGCCGCCATGAATCAAATTGTACAAAAAGCGGTCCTTTTATTGAATAATGGTCAAAATGAGGTTCGCATTCACCTTAAGCCCGAGTTTTTGGGACAAATTCAAATGCAAATTGTGACGGACAGCCACCAGGTCGCCATAAAAATATTGGCGGAGAATCCATTTGTCAAAGATATGCTTGAAAGCAATTTGAATCAGCTGAAAGCAGATTTGCAGGCCCAACATCTGAATGTCGGCGAATTGGAGGTTTCGGTCGCCCATGACTCCCATTCGGGTGCAAAAAATCAAACAGCCGGCGAAGCATTGAAATCCAGCGCTTCGCGCAGCGACGCCGCCGGCGATGACGAGCGCTCCGAAGAACCGGATCAAGCACAAGCCGACGGCAGTGAAACCATGGCGGAAAACGCCATTGATTACTTCGCTTAGCCGCCACGAGATGCAATGAGGTCAATCAAATGACAACCATTGATGCGATAGATTCCACAACCACCGGCGTGGATACCCCATCCAGCGCTCCGATTAAGATTTTAGGCAAGGACGACTTTTTGAATTTACTGGTCACGCAGCTGCAGCATCAGGATCCGCTCAACCCGGCTGAGAGCACCGAATTTACAGCCCAGCTGGCACAATTCAGTTCTTTGGAGCAGCTCAATAATATCAATGACAACCTGAAAAATATGGAGCTGTTTCAATCGTCAATGACCAATTCCCAGGCGGTGTCATACATCGGCAAGGAAATAACCGCCCGCGGCAATTCAGTTCAATTGACATCAGATCAGCCGGCGCAATGCAATTTTGAATTAGCAGCGCCTGCCGATCTTGCGGTGATCAGCATTTATGATGCCGCCGGCGGATTTGTGAATACCTTTGAAACCGGCCCTTTGAGCGCCGGGCATCATTCGGCGGTATGGGACGGCACGGATAGAAACGGCAACCATCTTCCGGCCGGGATATATTCGTTTGAGGTTCAAGCCGCCGACGCCGATAATCGGAACCTGAAGGTTACCGCCTTCATCCGGGCATTGGTGACCGGCGTCTCTTTTAAAGATAAAACCGCCCATCTCATCACGGATCTTCAAACCGTGGGCATCGAAGATGTGATGGCGGTGTCTGAAGTCAGTCCGCAGCCTGCTGCGGGATCGACCAATGAAGCAACCACCCAAAATGCAGAATATAATGGAGGGAAATAAAAATGATCGGGTCATTATTTGCCGGAGTATCCGGATTAAATGTCAATTCCAAGGCGCTGAATGTCATCGGCGATAACATCGCCAATGTCAACACCACCTCGTTTAAATCCAGCCGGGCCTCGTTTTCCAATATTTTGAGCCAATCCTTAGCGGGTGCCGGGGGCAGCGAGATCGGCAGAGGCGTTCAATTTTGGACCACCACCCCCATGTGGAGTCAGGGTTCAATTGAAAATACATCCAATCCGACCGATATGGCCATAAACGGTCGCGGATTTTTCATCCTTCAGGATTCCGCGGGGTCTGAATATTATAGCCGTGCGGGTGATTTTTCCTTTGACCGTGAAGGATATTTGGTCAATCCGGATGGACTATTTGCACAGGGCTATGAGGTGATTTCCGTCAATACGGACGGCACGCTGAATCTGGGGTCCATCACCACCATCAACGTGCCGAACCAGAGCACCGATCCTCCCTCAGCAACCGATCTTTTCACCATGGATATCAATTTAGACGCAGGGGCGGCGGATCTGGACACCTATGCAACGAGTATGATCGTCCATGATTCCCTGGGCAATGCAGTTCCGGTTACGATTACCTTCGAAAAACAAACCGTCAATTCCTGGAATGCCACCGTCAGTGTACCGCCCGGGACCCTTGGGGCAGGCGGCAGTATTGTCATTAACAATGGCAGTTTTACATTTGATGGCTCTGGCGCCTTAAACAATGGTGTCGATCCCACCATCGTCATCACCGGACTCGCCAGTGGAGCAAGCAGTCCCCAGACCATTACCTGGGATGTGTTTGAAGACACAACGGGTGTCACTCACGGGGACCTCACCCAGTATGCTTCGCCGTCGGCCACGACCTTTCAAACCCAAAACGGGTATACTTCCGGTGTACTGCGCGGCGTTTCGGTTGACGAATCCGGGGTTGTCACCGGATCCTACTCCAATGGCCAGCTGACACCGCTTTTCCAGGTGGCACTTGCGGATTTTCCCAATTATTACGGTTTGAGCAAATTGGGCAACAACCTGTATGCTGAATCGCGCGAGTCCGGACAGGCCATGCCGGGGACCGCCCAAAGCGGCCGGCTGGGCAATATCAGCCCAAGTGCAATCGAAATGTCCAATGTGGATCTGGCCCAGGAATTTGTAAAAATGATCACCACGCAGCGGGCCTTTCAGGCGAATTCGCGGGTGATCACTGCCAGCGACGAAATCCTGGCCGAACTATTGAATATCAAACGCTAATTTTAGCACGGCTTTTGGCGTTGCAGAAAAGCCCGGTGTAATCGAATGATGACACGCCCGGCCATCTGCAGTTGCCAAACCGCTTCAACACGAGGGGCGATCGATATGATTAAAGTGACGCGATTAAATGATTCGACACTCCTGCTGAACGTGGATATGATCCAGTCTTTGCAGGCAACTCCCGATACGGTCATCACTTTGACCAATAACAATCGAATTCTGGTAAAAGAACCGATAGAAGAAGTGTCTCAAAAAATCGTTGAGTATCAGCGCACGATTTATTCCCGTTCAGGTCCGCAAGACGGCGGACCTCTGGGATTTGATTTAGTGGGATCATAAACACGGTATCCGACCCTCGCCGGCCGATTATCGGGTTTTGCCGATCGATTCGGAATAAGCGGTTAATCATTTGATTTTACGTATCAAACAGCCCATGGCCGAGGCGCTTTTCATCCAAAATAGTTTGCCATTCCAATCAAGTGCTATCGTCAATGTGTTGACTAAAATTGTTGAAAATTGACGTTCATCGCTGCATTCTTCCGGCCAGGACAGCATATTTTATCGCCCCGAGAGGGGGTCGACTATTTCCTTACCCGAATTTTAATGTTCATATCTTCATTTTTTTGATTAAGTTCAGTTGATTACATATCCAGCTGCCATCTTCCGGATAGCACCTTTTCTTTTCTCTGCGTGTGGCACAATCCTTGCTAAAGATATTGAAAATAATAATAATCCTGGAGATTTTCGCCCGAATTTTCGCTGCATCGGGATCGGGTCTTTTTCAGTTTTTGGGGGGATCCAGAAATATAAATACGGTCACCGCAGACCATATCAGTGCGCATTTGGGCGCCTTTGGCTTTTAACAACCTGTTTTTGATCAAAGGAATTGGCAAGTGGATATCACAACCTTAATCGGAATTATGGTTTCGTTTGGCTTGGTCATCGTTTCAATATTATTGGGCGGTGATGGAACATGGTTTATCAACTATCCTTCAGTCATGATTGTTTTTGGCGGCACCATGGGAGCAACTTTATTATCGTATCCGCTTTCTGAAGTACTGAGTGTGTTCGGGGTTGCAAAAAACGTGTTTTTGCATCGGTCCCAGGTGCCAAACGAAATGATTCCGCTGATGACCGGTTTCGCAAAGAAGGCTCGCCAGGAGGGGATTCTTTCGTTCGAATCCCAGCTCGACGATATTGAAGACCCCTTTCTGGCGCGGGGGATACAGATGGCCATTGATGGCATGGAATCCGGTTCCATCGAAGAGGTGATGTCGATCGAGATCCAATATTTAGAAGAACGACACCGATTGGGTTCTGAAATTTTTACAACCATGGGAACCTTCGCACCGGCTGTCGGCATGCTGGGAACCATTATCGGTCTGGTGCAAATGCTGATGCAGATGGAAGACCCCAGCCAGATTGGCGCACCCATGGCGGTTGCTTTGCTGACGACCTTTTATGGAACTTTACTGGCCAATTTGCTGTTCCTGCCGGTTGCCGGTAAGCTAAAGACCCGCAGCAAACAGGAGGTCCTGCTCAAGCAGATGATTCTTGAAGGGGTCATTTCGATCCAATCCGGGGATAATCATCGTGTCGTTGAGCAAAAGCTGAAGGCTTTTATCGCTCCCAAAGCCCGAGTGATCGCCAGTGAAGAACCGGCCAGGGCCTAAATTTTTTTTGCGCGCTTATCTGGCGCATTGGCTTTCATTTGACGCTGCCCAGCTAAAATCGAATTTGACAGTTTAGGCATCTGCAAACAACACGGCTATCGCGAAACTTGATACGATCCAATGGCAAGAAAAAATAAAAAATACGGTTCAAAGAACTCCGACGAGTCTTCCGGCAAGGGCTGGGAGATCATTTATACCGGGTTTATTCTTATTTTTCTCTGCTTCTTTATCATGCTGAGCGCCTTCTCAACCATAGAGGAAGCCAAAGTGATGCAATTTGTGCGGTCGTTTGCCAATGCCGTCAGTATATTACCGTGGGGAACAAAATTTGATTCAGGCCAATCCATTTTGCGTAAATCGTCGGATATCATCGAACGCGAAAATGATCTGGCAAAAATTTTGGAAGAACTCGAAGACCTTGCCAGCCAGAATAGTCTTGAAGAAGATATCAGTTTCGGTTTTTCAAAAGAAGGTCTGGTGATGCGATTGTCTGAAAACGCCCTGTTTGATTTGGGAGTGGCCGCCATATCGCGAGAATCGTTCCCCCTGCTGGCTAAGATCGGCAAAATTATTGAGCGCACAACGTATTTTATGCGGATTGAGGGACATACCGATAACCTGCCGATTCATACACAGTCCTTTCCGTCTAATTGGGAATTATCGACTGCGCGGGCAGTCAATGTGCTGAGGTATTTCATTGAGCATCACAAAATCAATCCGCAAAGGTTGGCAGCCGTCGGTTTCGGTGAATTTCAGCCCGTGGTTGCAAATGATACGCCCACGAATCAGGCCAAGAATCGCAGAGTCGAAATTATATTTCTCAAAAAAGATCCACAACTTTCAGCGATTGAGGCCCTGCGATGAAAAGATACAGACAGAATAATGAGACCGGAACCCAAAATTCATCCGGCTGGTTGACGACGTTTAACGACCTGGTGACGTTGCTGATGGTTTTTTTCGTTCTGCTGTTTTCGATGAGTTCGATCAGCGCCGAACGGATTCAAGATATACAATATGCACTGCAAAGCGGTCTGGGGATTCTAAAAGAGGGCCAAATGTCATCGGTTTCGGTAAAGGACACCCAGCCCATCAAGGACATGTCGCATATCAGTACTCAGGCTGAGGGAGTCGAAACTGAAAAGCGCATGGACCAACACGGAATTTCAGACACCCAGGCGTTGGAATCTCTAAAATCTGAGCTGGGCATCCGGGTAATCCCCACCGGTCAGGGCACGCGGCTTTCTCTCGAAAACCGGGTGTTGTTTGATTTCGGAAAGGCCGCCATTAATCCGGAGGGCTTTTCGCTTTTGGATAAAATTGCGGCGGCAATCAAAAAAATGCCCTATCCGGTGCGGGTAGAGGGCCACACGGATAACGTCCCCATCCGCACCAAAAAATTTCCTTCAAACTGGGAGCTATCCGTCGCTCGAGCGGTCAATGTGGTTAAATATTTTGCCGCCGTCAGCAAAATCGACCCCCAACGGCTATCGGCCGTGGGCTATGGTGAAATAAGGCCTGTGGTGCCGAATGACACGCCTTCAAATCGCGCCGTTAACAGGCGGGTTGAAATTATATTGGTAACGGAGGGTAAAAAGGAAAATGTCAAATAAAATCGTATTCTTAATGGTGGCGGTTCTGTTCGTCGTGGTGATCGGGATGGCAGCCGCATTTTTCATGATGTGGAATAAGATGTCTGAGTTAAGCCTGCAGGCCAGCCAAGGTGCAAAAGCCCAGACGGGCGTGCATCAGGTCGGAAATAAGCTTGGACCACTTTTTCCTCTGGAAACATTCATCGTTAATCTCAATGACGAACGCCGCAACCGCTATTTACGGGTTACAATGGATCTGGAACTCCTCAGAAAGCCTGATTCGGATGTCCTTAAGAATCATCTGTCTCAGGTTAGAGACAGCATTTTGACGATTTTGCCCGCAAAGCGATTTGAGGATATCAGCAGTAGCGAGGGCAAGACCGCCTTAAGAGAAGAAATCATCGCGAAGCTTAACAGCCTCTTTAACCAAAAGGTGGTTTCTAACATCTTTTTCACCGAGTTTGTCGTACAGTAAGAGACTCCCGATGTCGAATCAAATTTTAACTCAAGAAGAAATAGATGCGCTGCTTTCCGCAATGGAGAGAGGCGATGTCGATATCGAGCAGGAGACAAAGAAAGACGTCGAGGCGGCCTCTTACAGTTTGACGTCGCAAAATACCATGCTGCGGGATCAATTTTCGGCGCTGGAAGAAGTCTATGATAAATTCAGCCGGCTGGTGCAGGAGAGTTTGTCGTCCGCCCTGCAGCGGGCCATTTTCATCGAGTTTGTTTCAACCGAGATGGTTAAATACAGGGATTTCATCGGCGCCTTCTCGAGTCCGACAAGCTTCAATATGTTCAGCATGGAGCCGCTGATCGGCAGAGCGCTGCTTTGCATCGAAACCAATCTCGTTTTTTCTCTGATTGACTCGATGTTCGGCGGCAATGGTAAACCCACCACCCGCGTGCGTGAATTTACCCAAATTGAACTTCGCATGATCACAAAATTGGTACATGACGTTTTAAGTAAATTTCAAAAAGCCTGGTTGAGTGTTTACCCGCTAAAAATGACGTTAAAAAAGACAGAGACAAAGCCGGAATTTGTCCAGTTGGTGCCGCCGAACGATACCATGTTGATTATCGTTTTTGCCATAAAGAATTTGGAATTTTCCGGAAACTTTCATATTGCCGTTCCCTATCTGATGCTGGAGCCCATTAAAGAAAACCTATCACCCAAATATTTACGCGAAAAGGATATGGAAAATACCTGGGGCCCGCAGCTGAAGGAATTATTAAAAGATACTTTTGTTACCATTATCGCCGAGTTGGGCAAAACCACCCAAACGGTCCGGGACTTATTAAATCTTCAAGTCGAAGACGTCATCAAATTGAAAGTCGGCCCGGAAGACCTCATTTCCATCAGTGTTGATCAGGTCCCCAAATACCAGGGCTATCCCGGGATCATTAAAGGAAACCGTGCCGTTGAGATTGTAAAATTGTTAAATAAAAATGGAGGCAAGAATTGACGATGGTTGCTTCTGAAAATGAAAAGCAAGAACAAGATGCCATAGCATCTGACAGCCCGTCCGGGGAAGATAAACAATCCGCAGATGAGGAACGAAAGAATTCGGATCGTTCAAAGGTTGGTGATGATGCCGCTACCGGTTCCTCCGTAAATATGGATTTTCTGCTGGATATTCCCCTTGAAATTTCGGTTGAACTCGGCCGGACGAAAATGTTGATCAATGAACTGCTCAAGCTTGGGCAGGGTTCTGTGGTCGAACTTTCAAAACTGGCCGGGGAAACTTTAGAGATTCTGGCCAATCAAAAGCTGGTGGCCAGGGGTGAAGTCGTCGTGGTCAACGAAAAATACGGCGTCCGCCTGACCGAGATTATCAGTCCGATCGAACGTATTGAGAGGCTGAAATGAATGCGACACCCGACATGCTTTCCACCGCATTGAAGATGCTGGCTGCCCTGGCTCTTGTATTGGGGGGATTGGGAATCTTTTTTTTCTTCGCCAAACGGGTGATGCACAAAAATATCGGTGGAAACCCGGATAAATTGATTCGCGTGCTGGCCAACCAGTATATGGGCATGAAGAAAAACATCTCTGTGGTACAAGTTCCCGGCGCTATCCTGGTCATCGGAATTTCAGGTGATTCGATCCGCCTGTTGACCCAAATTGACGATAAAGAAATCCTTGACCAAATTCAAAAGCAAGGCAGCGGGCACGTCGCCCCATCTTTTTCAGAGCATTTAAATAAAATTACAAGTCGATTTCTGACGACGAAAAACGGCAAATAATATTCAGGCAGCTGCATATGCATGGCCCATCGAAAAATAAGCCTCCAGCTAAATGCCCCAAGGGCAGAGCCGATCAACGCAACAAACGCGTCTTGACTGCACGCGGTTTGGTGCTGGCAGCAGCGGTTTTTAGCATCGGTTTAGGCGCCGTCCTGCTAACCCCCCAGTACAGCGCAGCGGCGACTCCGGAAGTTAGCGCTCCTTTTATCACCATCGGCATGGACGAAACCAAAGAACCGGGGAAAATGGCGGTCGTTTTACAGATTTTTCTGTTGATGACGATTCTTTCTCTGGCACCGGCGATATTGATCATGCTGACCTCATTTACCAGGATCGTCATTGTGCTGTCATTGCTGCGACGGGCATTGGGGACCATGCAAATGCCACCCAATCAGGTGATCATCGGGCTCGCATTGTTTCTAACTTTTTTTATCATGACACCGGTTTGGCGCAGCATAAACCAAAATGCATTGCAGCCCTATATGGACGAAAAAATTGATCAAAAGCAGGCCCTGCAAAATGCGGCTGAGCCTTTACGGAAATTTATGTTCAAGCAGACGCGTGAAAAAGATCTGGCGCTATTTGTCGATATTGCCAAGGTCGAGCGGCCCAAAACTGCCGATGATATTCCGATCTCAGTTCTGATTCCCTCTTTTATTATCAGCGAGGTCAAAACGGCCTTTCAGATCGGTTTGCTGCTCTACGTGCCCTTTTTGATCATTGACATGGTGGTGGCCAGTGTCTTGCTTTCAATGGGCATGATGATGCTGCCGCCGATCATGATATCCTTGCCCTTTAAGCTGATGTTATTTGTTCTATCGGATGGCTGGAATTTGCTGGTGGGTTCATTGGTCAGAAGTTTTGGGTAAAATAAAACGACGATGATCTGGAGGTCATGTGACGCCTGAATTTATAACCGGATTTTTCTTCGAAGCCATCAAAACAGCTATGCTGCTGGCAGCGCCGATGCTGCTGGCGGGTCTGGTGGTCGGATTGCTTGTGAGCATATTTCAATCCGTTACATCCATCAATGAGATGACGATGACCTTTATTCCCAAGATGCTGGCAGTCGCTTGCGCCCTGCTATTTTTTTTACCGTGGATGGTACAGACCATGCTCAGCTTTACCCGCAATCTGTTTACAAACATTGTGTTTTACATTCGCTAATTCCGGCTGAAAGCCCAATGTTTGAGATCGGTGTTAAAGGATGATTACATTTTCGGTTCCACTGCCTCAATTGCAGATATTTTTTCTCATTTTTATGCGTGTGGGTGCCATTTTGATGTCCATGCCGATTTTTAAGAGCCAAACCATTCCGGTTTTATTTAAAGTTGGATTGGCGCTGGCAGCCAGCATGGTTTTGTTTCCGATTTTGAAATCAGGAAATTTCCCGGCATTTACCGGCCTGGTGCCGCTTGCGATCGGCATTATCGGCGAAATCCTGCTGGGGATACTGATTGGCCTGGCGGTCAATTTGATCTTTGTTGGCCTTCAACTGGCCGGGCAGCTAGCCGGTTATCAAATGGGTCTGGCTCTTGCACGGGTGATGGATCCGTCCGCCAGACAGCAACTTCCGCTGTTGGCCCAATTTTATCAAATGTTTGCTTTATTGATTTTTCTCACTGTAAATGCGCACCACTGGTTTTTGAGGGCCCTGGCGGATAGCTATCGATTGGTCCCGCCATTTGGGTTTCATTTCAGCAATTCGCTGATGGAACAGCTGGTCAGCATGGCGGGCAATATGTTTGTAATTGCGATTAAAGTTGGTGCACCGGTCATTACGGCGATGCTGTTGACCAGCGTTGCTTTCGGTTTGATTGCGCGCACGGTGTCCCAAATGAACGTATTCATCGTGGCGATACCCCTGAAAATAGGCATTGGGCTGTTTTTTATCGGTGTTAGTCTGCCTTATTTGTCATCATTTTTGAAAGCTCTGTTCAGCAAACTGGGCGATATGATTATGCTGCTTTTAAGAGCAGTTTCATAGCCGGAAATTGAGGTAACACATGCCGGAAAGCGGTAGTCAGGAACGAACCGAAAAGGCAACCCCGAAACGAAGGCAGGAAGCGAGAAAAAAAGGACAGGTTGCTCAAAGCAGAGAGATCACGTCTGTCATGATCTTGATGACGGCGATCGGATTTTTTTATTTTGCCGGTTCCTGGATGTTCTGGAGCATCTCTGAGTTTATCGGGGGGATCTATCAAAATATGGACACGTTGAGACTCAATACCGTTTCAGATGTCAGTGCCTTTTCCGGCGACATTTTTAAAAGGCTATTTTCGCTTTTGATCCCCTTTTTTCTCCCGATTTTGATCGCTGCTGCGGTCGCTAACATCGGCCAGGTCGGATTTGAAATTCACGGTGAACCCATATTGCCCAAGCTGTCTAAGCTCGATCCGATCGCTGGAGTTAAAAGACTGGTTTCTTTAAAGTCGCTGGTGGAGCTTGCCAAATCTATTTTGAAGATCCTTATTGTCGGCGGTATTGCTTATACACTTATTAAAGCCGACATGAAGGGATTCCCCGCACTGATGCAGCAGAGTGTTGGTGAAATTCTTTTGTTCATCGCACAGACGGCATTTAAGATCCTTTTTTTTGTTTGCCTGGCGCTGATCATCCTGGCGTTTCTCGATATCATCTATCAGCGCTGGCAATATGAGCAAAATCTCAAGATGACCAAACAGGAAGTAAAAGATGAACACAGGCAAGCCGAAGGAGATCCAAAGGTCAAAGGCAGAATTCGGAGAGTTCAAATAGAGATGGCGCAGCGCCGGATGATGGAGGCTGTTCCCGAGGCGGATGTTGTCATCACCAACCCCACCCATCTGGCGGTCGCCCTGAAATTTGAGGCCAATAAGATGCTTGCGCCGACTGTCATCGCTAAAGGTTCCGGCCTTATTGCGGAACGCATTAAAGAAATTGCAGGCAACCATCAGGTTCCGATTATCGAAGACAAGCCCCTGGCCCAGACATTGTTTAAAATGGTGGAAATCGGCGAATATATTCCAGAAGAACTCTACCGGGCAGTGGCCGAAATTCTGGCGTATGTATATCGACTCAAAGGAATGTATCAAACCGCCTGAGATGAGGACGGCTTTAGGTAATGACACAAGCGTTTAAATCCAAGATGTGAATCATTTAATTCTATGCCCTGCGCTCACAGAAGCTTGGCGCGAGGTATGACAAGGAAACCGCATTGGCGCATCAGACCCCATATGCAGGTCAACTTCCATTTCTGACTAAGAACAGCGATATTTTTATGGCGGTCGGTGTCGTGGGCATTGTGGTCTTTATGGTAATGCCCCTGCCGACGTGGCTGTTGGATTTGCTTCTTTCATTCAACATCACCGTTTCTTTGATTATTCTGTTGGCCAGCATGTATGTTCAGCGTCCATTGGAATTATCTGCGTTTCCTTCCATCCTGCTATTGGGTACTCTATTTCGGCTATCGCTGAATGTCGCCTCTACTCGCATCATTTTATTGCATGGCAATGAAGGCACAATGGCCGCCGGGAAGGTGATCATGTCGTTTGGCGGATTTGTTGTCGGCGGTAATTATCTGGTGGGTATTATTGTCTTTTTAATCTTAGTGGCGATTAATTTCATGGTGATCACCAAAGGGGCCGGTCGAATTGCTGAAGTGGCGGCGCGATTTACCCTGGATGCGATGCCCGGCAAACAAATGAGCATTGATGCGGATCTAAATGCCGGATTAATAACAGAGCTGGAAGCACGCGAACGTCGCGAATTGATCGCCATGGAGGCTGAGTATTACGGGGCCATGGATGGTGCCAATAAATTTGTACGGGGCGATGCGATCGCCGGTATCGTCATCACGTTAATCAATATTATCGGTGGGCTGGCAATTGGTGTTTTTCAAAACGATATGACGTTTGCGCATGCCGCTCAAAATTATACCTTGCTGACCATCGGAGACGGTCTGGTCACCCAGGTGCCGGCGCTGATCGTGTCGACCTCGGCTGGGGTGATTGTTACCCGGGCCGGTGCCGATTCCAGCTTGGGATCAGAAATTACGTCTCAGATTTTGATTCAGCCCAAGGCCATTGTTGTTGCCTCGGGAGTCCTTTTTGGATTTGGCCTGGTGCCCGGACTTCCGACAGTTCCTTTTATGGTTCTGGCGGTTTTGTCAGCCGGATTGGCCTATGTGGTTATTCAATCCATCAAAGAAACTGCCCGGGTTGAAGACGAACAAAAGGTTCAAGCAGAAAAAGCCATTCCGACTGACCAGTTTGACGCGCTGCCGCCTTTAGATAGTCTGGCGATTGAGGTCGGATACGGCCTTATTCCCTTAGTGGACATTGAGCAGGATGGTCAATTGCTGGATCGGATTAAATTGCTCCGCAAACAGATCGCCCGCGAGCTGGGCATCATCGTTGCGCCGGTTCATATCCAGGATAACATGCAATTAAAACCCGGTGAATACACCATTATGTTAAAAGGGAATGAAGTCGCGCGAGGGGAACTGCTGACCAATTATTATTTGGCCATGAATCCAGGCAGCGCTGAAGGTGAAATAGACGGCATTACGACCAAAGAGCCCACTTATGGATTGCCGGCAATTTGGATAAAGGAAGCGGCCAAAGAAGATGCCTTGGCGAAGGGGTTTACAGTGGTGGATCTGGCAACCGTAATGACCACGCACCTTTCTGAAATCGTCAAAAGGCATTGCCACGAACTGTTAGGCCGGCAGGATGTCCAGCAATTATTGGACACCTTAAAAGATTCGCATCCGAAAGTCGTCGAAGAACTGGTCCCCAACTTATTGCCCTTGGGAGGGGTGGTGAAAGTGCTGCAAAATCTTTTGCGGGAGCAGGTTCCCATTCGAGATCTGCTGCTAATTTTAGAAACGCTGGCTGACTGGGCTCCGGTGACCAAAGATCTGAATTTATTGACCGAGCGGGTGCGTCAGGCATTGGCCCGAACCATAACCAAGATGCATCTGGACGCTGATGGCAAAATTGCTGCCGTCACGCTGGGACACAGCGTGGAAACAGCCATTGCTGACGCATTGCAGCAAACCGATCAAGGAAGCTTTTTGTCGCTGGACCCCTCGATTGTGCAGCAGATAATGAAAAATCTGGCTCGCAGTCTGGAGAAAATGTCTTCGACAAATCATCAGCCAATTGTGATGTGTTCAGCTCTGATCAGGCCCCATTTTAAAATGCTGGCTGATCGCCTTCTGCCCCGGATTATTGTTTTGTCATATGACGAAATTCTCAGCAATATCGAAATACAATCAATAGACACGCTGGAGCTTACCCATGCAGATTAAACGCTTTGAAGCCAAAGATATGACAGCGGCCTTACGATTGATTAAAAAGGAACTCGGTCCGGAAGCCGTCATTCTGTCTGCACGCAGCCTAAAAGTGGAGAATAAAATATGGGGTTCGATAAGAACGTCAGGGGTTGAGGTGACCGCGGCGATCGACACATACGATTTACCCGGTCGATCAAATTTGGATTCATATGTATACAATCGACCCACGGGAAACCACCGCGGACAATTCACCGCGGCCAGAAAGAAAAAATTCGTGCCTGCTGTTCAGAATAAAATAAAATCCCGTGTTCAGCGTCGGCGACCCCTTGATGCGGTTAACGATCAGCACCGCCGCCATGAAGACGTGCCTGACGGCATCTTTCAACACCTTCTATCGCAGGGGGTCAAGCGTAACGTTGCCAAAGACATTGTCGAGGCTATTAAAAAGGAATTTCAAGCCAACGGATCCGAGCTTAAGGATAAGATTATTCCAATGATCACTGAAGTGCTCGAAGAAAAAAGAGCCACGCCACGGCAACGATCGCGAGCTCAATCCGGCCCCAAGGTGCTGGCCTTTATCGGACCCACCGGTGTCGGCAAAACAACATCGATTGCCAAACTGGCTGCCCGGCAGGTCATCCAGCATAACAAAAAGGTCGCCCTCATCACAGTTGATTCATACCGCATTGCGGCGGCAGAAGAACTGAAGGTTTACGGAAAGGCCATCGGTATTCCCGTAAAAACAGCGGCTTCTACGACCGCCTTTAAGGCGGTTATCAATGAATACGGGCATTACGATCTTATCCTGATCGATACGCCCGGTATCAATGCTGAAAATCCCCGCGAGATTGATGATTTGAAAAGCTATTTAGAAGCGATTCAATCCGTGGAAACCCATCTGCTGCTGAGTGCCGGGGCTAAAGAGACTGATCTTTTCAATACCATACAACGGCTCAGCAAAGTGAACGTTCAGTACCTGATTTTTACCAAACTCGATGAAAGCACCACCTTTGGCAATTTGATCAATCTGCTGGTTCGAAATCAATTGCCGCTGTCTTTTTTGACAACCGGCAGACAGGTTCCGGATTCCATCGTGGCCGGATCTGTAGAAGAAATTGTGAAATGTTTGCTCGCCAACTACAGGCATGATTTGCAATTTTCCAATTCCGGGACACCCCATCAGGTGCCCCTGAATTTTTCCAACGCCGGTGCTGGTGATGGATTTGTGGCCAACAAAAATTCGGACGTTTTTCATTGCCCAGATTGCAAATGGACCCAAAAAATAAAATCTAAAAATATGATCACTTTCGCAAGCGTTCAGGAAGCAAAATTGCGGCAGTTTGTGCCTTGCAGGGATTGCCGGCCGGCTTCAAAAGATACATTTCAGAACGAGTTTCCACGAAAGGAAAGAATGCGCATCTCGAGCTATTCGTAAGGCATTATATGGGTGAGGAGCTGAAACCGAATGACATCAGAAAATTCTTCGAATAAAGTCATCCGTTTATCTGAAAGGGGTGTTAAAAATAAAGCGGATAAGCCGGGTGGGTCCATAAAAAGGCGCATGTCCTGTACGCGCGTGATTTCGGTAACCAGCGGCAAAGGCGGTGTCGGTAAAACCAACATTGTGGCCAATCTGGGTTATGCCTTTTCGCGACTTGGAAAAAAAGTCTTAATACTGGATGCTGATTTAGGGCTGGGGAACCTGGATGTTTTGCTGGGGTTGGCTCCAAAATTCAACCTATCGCATGTCATTTTGGGTCAGAAATCAATTAGCGAGATTATCGTTGAAGGGCCGGGTCGCATGCTCATCCTTCCAGCGTCCTCCGGTATTCAAGAATTAACCCAGTTGACCCAGCACCAGAAAGTTCAAATTCTGAGTGAACTGGATCAACTCATTGATGCTGTTGATATATTATTTATCGATACTGCAGCTGGGATCTCTTCTAATGTCATGGACTTTAACGTCACCGCGCATGAAATTATTGTTGTGGTTTCACCCGAGCCGACTGCAATTACCGATGCGTATGCGTTATTGAAAGTGCTCTCATTAAAATACGCTGAAAAATGTTGCAAAGTCATCGTTAACCTAGCGGGCAGCGATCAGCAGGGCAGAGAAGTGTTTCGGCAACTTAATCTGGTGACCGAACGATTTCTAGATATGACCCTTGATTATCTGGGAAGCGTTTTGTTTGATGCCAACATTACCCAGGGTGTTAAGCATCAGAAGCTTGTCAGCGAGCTATATCCGGATACTCAGGGCAGCAGATGCTTTAAAGATCTGGCTCGAAAAATATTGTCATCGTTGCCAACTCGCGTGCCCAAAGGTGATTCCAATTTTTTCTGGCACCATTTGGTTGAAAATAACCTCGCATAATCGGAGAAATAACGTTTTATGGCACTGGCACAGAGACGTTCAAAAAAGATCGCTCAAAAAGATCCGGTTTACCGCGACCAATTGATAACCGAGTATCTACCCTATGTCAAACGCATCGTTCACCGGTTGGCGGTGCATCTACCGTCTACTGTGGATATCGATGACCTGATGAACGTCGGGGTTATCGGTTTGATCCAAGCGGTGGATCGTTACGATCCCAAACGGGATAATAAATTTATGACCTATGCAATCTTTCGCATAAAAGGCGCGGTTCTAAGCGAGTTGCGTGCACGTGATTTTCTTTCGAGATCAAATCGGCGCAAAATAAGAGAATTAGAAAATACGTTCATGCGGTTGGAACAAAAATTAGGTCGCGAGGCTGATGATCAGGAAGTGGCTCGGGAATTGGGAGTCGATATTGAGCAGGTTTATCGCACCAAACAAATGTCAAGTATTTCTTTTATCAGTCTTGAGGAATTGGGAGTCTCTTCCAGAGATGAGAAAGAAAAATTACTGAGTTATCTGGTCGATAACGATGATGATGCGTTGAGCCTTACGAAGTTGAAGGAATTAAAAGAGGCCTTGGCGCGGGCGATCGAACAATTGCCGGAAAAAGAAAGCTTGGTCATTTCGCTGTACTATATGGAAGAATTGACCATGAAAGAAACCGGTAAAGTTCTTGGAATAACCGAATCACGAGTATCCCAGATTCATTCGCAGGCCATTTTGCATTTACGGGCGAAATTGCGAAAACAAAAATTGTTGAAAAAGTGATCACTTTATAAAATTTGAGACGCTCAGTTTAGGTAAAACTCGGAAGTGGGAGGATGAAAGGGTGAGATAAAATCTGCAATCAAAGGATGGAATGATGGTTGAAGATATTAATTTCCCCAATCGGATTCCTCCGGTATCAACTGCCGGCAGGGTCAATAAAGTCAAGCGCAAAAAAAGGGAGCAAGAAAAGCCGCCTTTTGAAGAATTTTTGGATGGGCAAGACAAGAAAAAAAAGAAAAAGAAAAAAGAAAAAAAAGAATCAAATGGTGACGAGCTTTCTGATAATACCAAAAAGGTGCGAACAACAGATTCTGCCGGGCCCTCAGGTTCATCCGAGCCTGAAGAGACAAAAAAAGATTCTGAGAAAAAAATTATCGACATTCACATTTAATCACTGACGCACGAAATGCTTAGGGAGTTAAGATGGCATTGCAAACACTCAATTTGTGGGAACTCGTTTTGGATGGAACGCAAATATTTTTGTGCAGTTTTATTCTGCTGGTCCTTATTCGAAATAAAATCAAATATAAACAATTGCTGTTGAAAGCTCCCAGCGCAAAGAGCTCACGGAATTTTAATGCCGAATTTATGATTCAGGCAATCCGGCAACAATGCGACTTAGCCTTCACGCATATCTTGGAAACCATCGATACAGAGCGCCAAACCATGGACGCCTGCTTCGAGCCGGGAAAATTTCGGTTTGCGCCCCATATGTTGCAGCTGGCACCGGATCGCACCGTCGCTCAAACGCCCGACGCTGAAATGCCGGAAGTGAATACCGAGCAGACGATTTATCGTGATATCGAAGCCTTGGCCGGCCAGGGAATGAGTTTAGAAAATATTTCTGAAGAGTTAAAAGTGCCCAAAGGTGAAGTCGAGCTGGTTCTAAAACTAAAACGTCTAAGTGCTGAATCGGCCAAGAACAAAAACAACCCGCCCGCTTAATTTTTCGCAATGTATCCTTTCTCGTATCATCTCCCCCATAAATGTCACAAAAGCCGTAATGACGAGGGTTTCCGGTTTGATATTGCAGCGGACGATGTCAGAAGACAGATCGCAAGAACTGAAGAATGAAACGCCCTGTCTGTCATCTGTTCTCGACTCGGCTGCCTTCGAGATGAGCAGTTCGGTCCAGAGTCGTTCGACTCTGAGCTCACGACCGAAGGGCTCAGGCCGAATGGAGGACTTCGAGTGAGCCTCAGTCGAACTCCTCGTCACAGGCTGTTTTCTGTTATCTGGTGACTGAAACGCGACACCTGACACCCGCCTGCGCAGCCGGCTTTTGGGGTCGAAGCCACAGGCGAAGCCCCAACCGCTTCGGCGCGGCGAAGGCCCGAAACCTGAAACCTAGTTTTGTGAGTTGCCCGCAGCACGCAAGACTAGGCAAAACAAGCGATCATCGGCAAAATATACCGGATCGATTTAGCCGCGTATTGCTTGGATCTCATTTATTTTTATTTAAGTATTACCCGAACATCATTAGCACTTGAGCCGGCTGCCGGACATGTTTCATAAGTAATTAATATTGTATATAAAATTGGCTAATTCGCCAAAGACGAATTCCATCTTTTAGCTCTTTTTCTGATCCCCAATTACACTCCGCTTTGGTATGTGTCTTGCATTCCTATGCCAGCGGATTGATGGTAAGCCGTTAAGAATCATCAGCCCTTATTTGGAATAGAATTGCGCATTCAATTATTTTACCAGACAATTTGAGATAAGGAGTTTGGCAATGAGCGGATCGATTTACATGGCCGCCACCGGAGCGCTGGCTTCTGAGAAGCGATTACAGATCCTTGCAAATAATCTGGCCAACGTCAATACAGTGGGCTTTAAAAAAGATAGAAGCCGTTTCAAGGCCTTTAATCTGTCTGCGGCGGCCGACAGTAAAAAAATATCCCTTTATCAGGACCGATCACAGGCCCCGGCATACTGGATGCAATACAGCTCGTATACCGATTTTTCCTCAGGTGAATTAAAAAAGACGGGCAGTCCATTTGACCTGGCCATAACAGGCAGGGGTTTTTTTTGTGTCCAGACGCCCGATGGGGTCCGCTATACACGTCAGGGGGATTTCACGATTGACAAAGACGAGCTGCTGATTACCCAGGAGGGTTATCCGGTATTGGGAAAAAGTGGTGAGATCCAGGTCAAAATGGCGAAACCCTCCGATGACAGGCGCGAATTTTCAGTGTCCGAAGACGGTTTTGTAACCGTCGATGGATCTCAAGTTGATCGCCTTCGCATTGTCGACTTTACAAACTCCTCTGGCATCGAAAAAGCGGGCTATAATTTATATCGCGCTGTAAATCCGAGAGTCATCAAAGATATGGATCAAGATTTTATCGTCAGCCAGGGATTTTTAGAGCGTTCCAATGTTAATGTTATCAGAATGATGACCGAAATGATCGAGGTCTTACGCGGATATGAGTCTTACCAAAAAATGATGCGTTCGATCGATGACATGAACGCCAAGCTGATTAACGATGTTGGCAAGGCAGCCTAGTGGCACGTTATTGGTTATTCGTTATTTGTTAATTGAACAGCAACATGTGGCGTTTGAAAGTGATGTAAAACAACAAATAACAATTAACTATTAACAAATAACCGTCAAATTACAGGAGGAAAAATGATACGCAGTTTGTGGACTTCAGCCACCGGCATGCAGGCTCAAGAGCTCAATATTGATGTGATTTCAAACAATCTGGCCAATGTGAATACATCCGGTTTTAAAAAAAGTCGAGCCGAGTTTCAAGATTTACTGTATGAAAACATACGGCCGGCCGGGGCTGCGTCATCGCAAGACACAATTGTGCCCACCGGAATTCAACTGGGTCATGGCACGCGCCCTGCAGCCGTTCAAAAGCTTTTTGCCCAGGGAGACTTTCAGAATACCCAAAATGAACTCGACTGGGCAATTGAAGGCAATGGGTTTTTCCAAATCGAATTGCCCAGCGGCGAAATATCCTACAGTCGTTCCGGAGAATTCAAGCTGGATGTCGATGGTCGGATTGTCAACCCGGACGGATTCCCGCTGCTGCCGGAACTAACGGTTCCCACTGACACGGTTTCCATTTCCGTGGGAATGGATGGAACGGTGTCTGTTATTCAGGCGGGTGACTCCACGCCCGTCGAGATCGGCTCGATTCAATTGACCCGTTTCATTAATCCGGCCGGGCTGAGAAATCTGGGTAGAAACCTTTATGTCCCCACCGAGGCATCCGGCGTTGGCATCACCGGCATTGCCGGGGAAAATGGTTTTGGTACGATTGCTCAAGGTTTTTTGGAAATGTCTAATGTGAGCGTCGTGGATGAAATGGTCAATATGATTACGGCTCAAAGAGCCTATGAAACCAACAGCAAAGTCATCCAGACAGCCGATGACATGCTGCAATTGGCAAATAATCTTAAACGGTAATCGATCCAAATGAATGCACATTGCTTAACAGTAAAAAAAACAAAGCGGAGTTGCCTCGGATGGTTCTTCCTTTTGGTAACCGCAGCTATGTTGGGGGTGAACACAGCCTCCGCCGTCACGGAAATGACCACCATTCGGGTTCATCGTCAGTCTGAAGTCGAAAATGACCAGATCTTATTAGGTCAGATTGCATCAATTGAAAGCAGCAATGCGCAATTGATGAAACATTTACGGGAGATCGTCATCGGAAAAGCACCCTTGCCGGGAAAAACGCGCCAATATGAACCACGGCACATTCAGAAGCGTTTAAAGCGATACGATGTAAATCTGTCGGCCATTACTTTAGAGGCACCCCCGCGAATACATATTTTGCGCAGTTATGTCGAAATTGACAAACAGCGAATAAAAAAAATTGTCGCTGACTTTATTACCCGGAACATTCCCCAAGAAAATAGAACGGTGCGCATCAGCAAGATCCATGTTCCTGGAAGCGTGATTTTGTCTAAAGGTCGCATCACTTACAAGGTGGCTGCACCGCGCATGCGACAGCTAATGGGGGATTGCTTGCTGGCTGTGGACTTTAGCGTCAACGGTCATCGTCAAAAAAGAATCCGGGCAACCGCTAAAATTGAAGTATTGGGGCCTGTGGTCGTGACGCGTAAACCGCTGGGGAGGTTTAAGCCGATAACCGAGGATGATATCGGGCTAGAAACCATGAACCTGGCCAATTTGCCCTCAAATGTCCTTACCGACCCAGAAGCAGTATTGGGCAAACGTACCAAAAGAGCCATCGGTGCTCAGACTCCCTTAAGGGCGGATGTGATCGAACTGCCGCCTTTGGTGAAACGCGGGGACTTGGTTATGATCATCGCCGAATCCAAGGGGTTGAAGATAACCGCCCGCGGGTTGGTTAAGAGAAAAGGGCGCTTAGGCGAGCGAATTCCAGTTGTCAATGTGGACTCTAAAAAAGTGCTTTATGCCCGTGTGATCGATTCCAACACGGTTAAAGTGGATTTTTAAACCGTTTCAGTCGTACGAACTTTGTCAAATAAGGAAAGCCAATAATGCCAAAAAAAATCTTATGTCTAACCGAATTAACCATCTTTACCTTGCTGTTCATTAGCCTGCTGGGGTGTGCACTCCCTCAGCGGACGCTGCCACCGGTCGCTCAGAAAATGACCATTAAACAAAAGACTGAAATTAAAGAACAACCTTCAACACCAATTGAATTTACGGGATCGCTGTATAAGGCACAAAGTTCTTTTAACAGTTTTTTTATTGATACCAAGGCCCGTAAAATAGGCGATATTGTAACGGTTAAGATTACAGAGTCCGCTAAGGCGACGAATTCAGCTGACACCAAAACCGGTCGGGCCTCCAGCCTGGAAGCCGGTATCGATACATTATTTGGGACCGAAGACTGGTACCGGAACAAAGTCTTGAACAACATTTCGAGTAAACTGCCGAAACCGGATCCATTTGGAAATCCATCGGTCAAAGGCAGTATGACCAGCGATTTTGATGGCTCGGGCAGCACATCACGTAGTGGAGATCTCAGTGCGTTTATCACTTGCCAAGTGAGCCAGGTACTGCCAAACGGCAATCTGAAAATCGTAGGTTCCCGCGAAGTCCTGGTCAACCATGAAACCCAGATGATTATATTGCCAGGGATTATTCGGCCAAGAGACATCGACGACGACAACATTATTCTGTCAACGTTTGTGTCCAACGCCAAAATTGCTTACAGCGGCAGCGGAATCATTAATGACCGGCAGCGTCCGGGTTGGCTGGCGAATTTGCTTAATTCAGTCTGGCCTTTCTAGATTTTCGGAATGAAGGAAAATAAATTATGAATTTACGGGTTCACAGGTCAAATGTTTTCCGGCTGGGTGCCTCGATTTGCTGCGTACTCGCATGTTTGATCTTATCGCTACAAGATGCCC
>JASFTL010000005.1:0-24267 GCA_050053555.1 Desulfobacterales bacterium | reverse complement strand
TTTTGAATTTTGAATATTCGTATTTTGATATTGTTTCGGATTTCGTATTTCGATATTCGTATCTCCCCTTCTTGGTAATGGCAGCCTATGAGTTTTACAGGGGCATCGAGCCCTTATGCATTATGGCAGCAAAATATGAATGACGGGGACTATCCGCCGCCTACGAGTAGCATAAACTTCACCGAATCACCGTCTTTGAGAAAACGCTGTGAAAATGCTTCCCTCGGCAGAAAGCCCTCATCATTGATCATCACTTGGATGGTCAGATCCAGTTCTCCGCTTTGATCCAGCAGTACTTTACGCACCTGCCGGTTATTTCGGCTCGCAATATGCGTGATAAGATCGGCCACCGTCCCGTCATCCATTTCCAATACCGTCTTTTTGCCAATTAACTTCGTCAGCGTCGGCAGCCCGAGAGATTCGACCTGAATTTTCAATGCACACCTCCACGATGTCAAAAGAGGTTATTTGTTATTCGTTAATATTTGAAGTTGAAAACTCCAGGACACCGGCTTTGCCGGTGATCTTTGGCAATAGTAAAAACATATGAGAGCAGCATCCCGGCTGTTGTTCCAGGCGACCGCTCGTTTTTTTCAAATTCAAACCTGACGCGCCCGACGCTGTGTTGTTTTCACATAGGTTTCAGCAGCCCGCCGCATGCGATCGGTACTCAGCTTGCTGGTTTCCACATAATCAACGGCCTTTGTGTAGCAGAAGCGAACGCATTGAGGGTCTCCCTGACACAAATTGCATTTAAAAACACGGCTGCGCTTCGAATTCCAGCGCATGGCACCAAAAGGACAGGCCGAAACGCACATTCGGCAGCCGATGCAAAGGTCATGATTTATACTGACACTGTCCAGCTTTTCGTCGTGGTAAATGGCATCTTTGGGGCAGACGGTCATACAGGGCGCATCTTCACACTGCTGACAGCTCATGGGGATATAAACACCGGTATTTTCCCATTTAACGATCTGAATGCGGGCTAAAGAAGGATTGCTCACGCCGTAATGCTTTGCCGAGCAAACCAGCTCACAGTTACGGCAGCCGGTGCATTTATCCGGATCAACCATCATTATTTTTTTATCCATCATCGAACCTGTGCTCCGCCCGGCTTAAGTGTTCATCTCAATGAACATTTCGAGTCTGCTATCCTATCAGTTGCAGCTGTTTTGTCAAGCAATTTTTTCATAATTATTGAATAATTTATATTAAATTAGAGTATAACCCAAAAAATCAATGTGATTATCGTTCATTATAATGAACAATAAGACTATCTAAAATATCAAATAGGATACCAAAAAAGACTAAAACGCCCTGAATGAAATGACATGTCTTTCAGTAAAACAGCCCGTAATTGATTGCAATAAGTAACACAAATTCCTTGACATCCTGCCATGGTTCATATAGCTACCACTTAGTTACATAGAATATGGTTAAAATTTACAAATTAAAATTAGCGACTAAATTATATTCAGGTCCTATTTCCAAATTCCCCGAAAAAGGGCCAATTCTCTTTTAAATCATAAAAGCTGCCTGAGGCGGATTTCAGTGCACAATCCAGGGCGGCACTACCCCACGAGAAAAAGTTTTAAACTAAACTTTTAACCCGATCCTGCCCGGTTATGCCGGGAGGAACTGACTAAAAAGGAGGAAACCCATGAATCGGAAAATAGGCATCTTCACTTTCGTGCTGGTTGTTGCGTTCATCTGGGCCATACCCGCACCAACTGTATTTGCAGCTGAACCGATCATTATCGGAGTTCCCACTTCATTAGGTTTTCTGGAAGGCAAAGAATCTCACAAAGCGGTTCAACTGGCAGTCAGTGAGATCAATGCCAAAGGCGGTGTTAATGTCGGCGGTACCAAAAGACCATTCAAAGTGGTTGCCACCGACCTGCGTGATGCAGCTGCCGGTGTACCGGTACCGGAAGCGCTGTTAGGCATTGAAAAGCTTATATTAGAAAAAAAACCGACAGCTATTGTCGTAGGACCTTTCCGTTCTGAAGCATTAATGGCGGGCATGGATATTTTTGCTAAATACAAAATGCCGATGCTCGGCACGCTGGCAATGACGCCCGGTACGGAAGCCAAAATTAAAAAAGAGCCCGAAAAATACAAATATGTATTCAGGGTATCTTTAAACGTTATCTATTGGGCCAAACTTTTAGGCGGCACTATGGCAACGCTTAAGAAGGAGTTTGGCTTTAACAGAGTTTACATCCTGAACCAGGATGTCCTCTGGGCTCGCGGAACGGCCAATGCCATGAAAGACAGGTTCTTCCTTAAAACCGGTTGGGAGGTCGTCGGCCACGATCAATATCCTACTGGATTTTCCGACTTTTCTTCGGCGTTGATGAAAGCCAAAGCCAAACGCGCCGGCGTAATTTTTGCCTGTTTTGATATGCCTGAAAGCGGTGTGCTGGTCAAGCAGTGGAAGAGCATCAGAGTACCCGGACTGATCGCCGGCTTTATCTCGCCGATGGCCGGAGAAGTTGCCTGGAAAACCTTTGACGGCAAAATCGGAGGACTGATGAATGCCGCTTTCGAACTGGGAAACATTCCATCAGATAAATATGCGCCTGCAAAACAGTTTTACAATAAATACAAAAAAGCATACGGAAAAGGCATCCAGTCCGGCCATGCGCCTGCACCGTCATACGAATCGGTTTACATTCTAAAAGAGGCGATCGAAAGGGCAAATTCTCTCGATCCGGATGCCATCGTGGCTGAAATCGAAAAAACCGACCGAAAGGGGGTTATGGGGCGCATCAAATTTGACGAAGGCCACCAGGTGATTTACGGAACCGATCCGGCTCAAACGGCGGTTGCGGCATTTTTCCAGTGGACCGAAGACGGTAAAAGAAAAATCGTCTACCCACCGAGTTTGGCAGAGGCCAAAATTGCGCTGCCACCCTGGGCCAAATAACCGCAACAATCGAATTCATGCCAGTCCGGAAAATGAAAAGTGCGTGAATAAACACAACTGTAATCCTACCTGCCCGCCTTAAAATTTCAGGTAAGGCGGGCAGGGTTGTTCTGAAAAGCGGCATAACTTTAATCCAATTTATTCATACTCATGTTAGCGCATACATTTATCTACGGTTTTGTCAACAGCGTCATACTGGTTTTGCTGGCTTTAGGGTTTAATCTCACCTTTGGTATCAGTGGCGTCGCTAATTTTGCTTATGGCGCTTTATATATTATGAGCGCATTGATATGCTGGGTTTTTTTCAACGCGATCGGACTGCCATTTATTATAGCCGTTTTATTCGCGATCGCTGCAACCGCTGTTGCCGGAGCCCTGATGTACCGATTTATTTTGCTGAGAATCAGAGGAATGGTGTTATCGGAGGTAATTGCCACATTCGGCATCGGATTAGCCATTCTAGAATTATTTAAATATATGGGTTTCATCGGATTTGAATACTCACTGCCCGTCATCATTGATACCAGCATCGACATCGGACCGGTGGTGCTTGATATACAGCGCCTATTTATCGTGATAATCGGCATTGCCATGGCGGCCTTCCTCTGGTTTTTCACCCACCATACCCGCACCGGCCTTCGTTTTAGAGGCATTGCCCAGGATGAGCGCACGGCTCTGAGTCTGGGCATTAACAGCGACCGGGTCGCCATGCTCAGCGTCTCCTTTGGTGCGGCCTATGCGGCAGTTGCCGCCATTGTTATTTTACCGCTGGGCACCATAAATGTGGAACAGGGGTACAGTGTGCTGATCAACGCTTTGGCCGTATGTATTGTCGGCGGACTGGGATCCACAGGTGGTTTGGTGTTGGCTTCTTTTTTGATTGGATACGGGCAAACTTTCACCGTTACCTACTTGGAAAGCCACTGGGTGATGCTGGTGCCATTGATTGCAATCCTGGTCATCCTGGTCATCAGACCGTCCGGCTTATTTGGCGAACAAAAGGAATTGGAAGAAAGGATTTAATCGTTGCAAAGGCGCAAAGAACGAATTGACCGGGGTATTAAAGCCAGATCGAGTGATATATTTGCGCTTAGCTCCTGGCGTGAGATGCTTTACCTGGCAGCTCCCCGACTCATACCGATTGTCGGCCTGCTGGTATTATCGGTGGTATTGAGCCACTACTGGCAAAGAGTTCTGCTCTCGGTATCGGTATTTGCGCTGCTGGCGATCAGCTGGGACATCCTGGCCCAAAGCGGCATGGTATCTTTAGGCCAGGCGTTGTTCTTCGGAACCGGTGCTTACCTGGCCGGCAATATGAATCACTATTGGGGCTGGCCGCCGTACGTGACCATTCCGCTGGCGACGATCTGCGGTGGGCTGCTGTGTACCCTGTTTCTTATACCGGTTTTGCGATTGCGCGGAATATATTTTTCAATGGTGACTCTGGTCGTACCGCTCATGCTGGTCCGAATTATAGAGGCCACACGAATTTTTGGCGGTACCGAAGGGCTCAGTGGATTAGGTTCCCTGCCCAATAGATGGGTGGAAGTGTATCTCATCATTGCCGCTCTGCTGGTGTCACTTTTCGGCTTCAGGCGTCTGATGAACTCCGACTTCGGTCTGGTGCTCAAAGGAATCAACGATAACGACCGTTCGGTCATGAATGCCGGCATCAATATTTACTGGTTTAAAACCCAAGCCGTATTTATTGCCGCTGCCATCGGGGCCTTTGCAGGGGCGTTTATGACCCATGTGTACATGTTTGTGGGCATGCCGGTGTTTGCCCTGGACTATTCGATTCTGCCGATTGCGGCTGCAGTAGTCGGTGGCATGGGAACCCTGGCCGGTTCCATGCTGGGTGCATTTATTCTGGTTCCGCTGTCAGAGGTCCTGCGGGGCCTCGGTGGGCTCAGAATCGTGTTTTACGGTTTGTTCCTTGTAATCTTTACGGTCGCAATACCTGAAGGCATCTTTCATTATATTCAGCGCAAATATCATCAATTTGAACGCTGGGTGGAGGTGGAACGATGAGTTCATCTCCTTTGCTCGAAGTAACCGAACTTTGTAAAAACTTTGGCGGCGTCCAGGCGATCGATGATTTGAGTTTTAAGATTTTCGAAGGTGAACTCCTGGGAATGATCGGACCCAATGGCTCTGGGAAAACCACGGCGGTAAATCTGATCACCGGCTTTGTGAAGCCAACCGAGGGAAACATCAGCTATCGTGCAAAAGACATCACCGGCTGGCCGCCGTATAAGATCGTCAGGCTGGGGATTTCCCGAACGTTTCAGATGGTAAAGCCTTTTTATCAGCTACCGGCTTATAAAAACATGATCATTCCATTGTATTCACCACGCGTAAAAAAAATAATCGGTGGAAAATATGGCGACCGCGATGCCGTAGCCCTGGATCTTCTCGAAGAGGTCGGATTTGAACGCGATGCATTCGTCGCTTACAAAGCAGCCAGCGCACTGCCCCAGGGATATTTGAAACGCCTGGAGCTCGCCAAGGCCATTGCCTTGCAGCCGGATTTGATCATCCTGGATGAACTTTTCTCCGGTCTGAGTCTGGCGGAGGTTGCCAGTATTGTTCCCATTATTGAGAAACTGCGTCATCGGGGCAAAACCATCATCATGATCGAGCACCGTTTAAAAGAACTCTTCAGGATAGCAGACCGCGTGATTGTCCTCAACTATGGGCAGAAAATCGCCGAAGGCAGTGCTATCGAGGTTATGGAAAACCAGGAAGTCAAAAAAGCATATTTGGGCAGCGAGTAGGCTGATTATCAGGTTCCTATGTCTTTATGAATTTTTGTGCTAAAACTTTAGCTAAATCTAGCAGCGCTTTAAAATTCGAAGCACAAAGTTCGAATTTCGAATTTATGACTTAATGGATAACATTTTTCAGCTCACTTTTTTTTGGCTACCGGATTGGGGATTTAAAAATGCTGGAAGTGAATAATCTGATGGTTTTCTTTGAAAATGCCATTGCCCTGAATGACTTTTCGATGAGCGTTGATGAGGGCGAAATGGTGGGGGTGATCGGTTCCAACAGTGCCGGCAAAACGACACTCATGAACACGATCTCAGGCCTTATCATCGATATGAAAATAAAGGAACAGCGCAAAGGGGGGGAGAGAATCACACTGTACGGAGAGATTAGGTATCAAGGCGAAGACATCACCGAGATTCAGCCGTTTGAGCGCGTAAAAAAAGGCCTGGTATTATCCCGCGAACGGCATCCGATTTTTCCGGAAAGCGATGTTGCCGAGAACCTGAAGATCGCCGGCCATCAGGTGAAAAAATCAGCATTAAAAGAACGGATGGACTACGTTTACTCGGTTTTTCCAGCGCTGGTAAATTTACAGCGACGAAAGGCCGGTTTTCTGAGCGGCGGAGAGCAGCAAATGCTGGCCATCGGCATGGCGCTGATTCTCAAGCCCAGTCTGCTCCTGCTTGATGAACCTCTTCTAGGTTTAAGCCCCATGATGCAAAACGTGCTGGTCGAGGCGATTGCGGACCTGAAAAAAGAGACCGGTATCACCATCCTAATCACTGAACAATTTGCCCGCCCGATTTTGCCCCTGATCGACCGCGGATATGTCATTGAAAACGGTATGCTTGCCTTGTTCGGCACCGGTATGGAGCTGATGGATAACCCCGAAGTAAAATCCGCTTATTTCGGCGTATGAGCCGATGAGAATTTAAGGTCAGCCAGTATGGAAACAACCACGCATCAAGATATATATTCAACTTTTGCGGCTACGGCGGAGCGGCGTAAAGATAACACCGCCATCATCTATCTGGGAACCCGATTCTCCTATCGTCAGGTCAAGGACCTGGCGGAACGCTTTGGCGCGGCTTTAGCCGATCTGGGAATCGAAAGCGGCCAAAAAGTCCTCATGTACATTCCCAACAGCATTCAGTGGGTCGTATCCTGGCTGGGCATACAGCGGATTGGTGCGGTTGCCGTACCGATCACTCCCATTTATACTCCTTCTGATCTCAAATATATCGCCAACGACAGCGAGGCCGAGGCCATTGTCTGCGCCGACACCAATTTCGGTTATGTCACCAGTGTGTTGGCCGAAACTCCCATCCAGCGGGTTATCGTGACCAAAATGGCGGACCTGATTCCCTGGTGGAAACGATATTTCGGCTATCTTTTCGATGTGATTCCTCATGGTAAGATCACCTTAGACCAGGGAACCTATGCGTTCCGAAAGCTGCTCGCGAAATACCGCAACAAAACCCAACATCTACCCGATAATGCCCGCAATGGCCGCGAAATCGCTCAAATATTATACACCGGGGGAACCACCAAGTTTCCCAAGGGAGTACCCTTTCGGCATGATTATTTTCTGGTTTCTGCCCGGGAACAAATCAGAAACAGTGACTGGCTCTTCCCGGCAGAAGAAAACGTCATTATGGGCAATGCGCCCTTGTTTCATATTCTGGGCCAAACCTGCAGTCTGGCGACGCTTCTGACGGGGGGCAGTTTGATACTCCAGCCCCGGATTAATCTGGATGCTTCTTTTGATGCCATGCAGCGTTTCAAGGCAAAAACCATGCTGGGTGTGCCGACCCTATACCGGATGATACTGGATCATGACAGAATCGACCAGTATGATTTAAGCTCCGTTGAATATTTTTTCAGCGGCGGAGATGTGCTGCCGGTGGAAGTGGGTAAACGCTGGCAGGAAAAATTTGGCAAAACAATCTATCAGGGATACGGCGCTACGGAAACATGCGGTGGTGTGGCCATGTGCCCGGTGGACATCGATAATCCGCCCCAAAGCGTCGGCCGGATTGTGCCCAGTAAAAAAGTACAGATTGTCGATCCCGTAACTTTGGAGCCAGTAGCGCCCGGTGAATCAGGTGAATTGCTGGTCTCCTCCGAACACATGGTTTCCAGCTATCTGAACAAACCCGAGGAAACAGCGGAGGCATTTATTGATCTGGAAGGTATCAAATGGTACCGCACGGCTGATATGATGTCCATGGACCAGGATGGCAACCTTTTTTTCGTGGACCGCACGGTGGACACCATCAAACACAAGGGATACCGCGTATCCGCATCGGAAATTGAATCGGTGCTCCAGGAACATCCGGCTGTTATAGGTTCCTGCGTCGTCGGCGTGCCGGATGATAAGGTGGGCGAACGCATCAAAGCCTATGTCGTGCTCAAAGAAGACATCAAAGGCATCACCGGTTACGAATTGATCAAATGGTGCCGCGAAAGCCTCGTCGCTTACAAGGTACCCCAGTATATCGAGTTCAGAGACATGCTGCCCAAATCCAAGGTCGGCAAACTGCTCCGACGTGAGATTCGCAGTGAGGAGCAGCGGCGCAAAGAAACACAATAAGTCCGGCCAAACCCAGCTCAACATCCGATCAATCAAAATCCACCTCTAAACAAAACCTGACTGCGCCTTTATTCGTTTTTCTATTTATCGATATCATAAAGAAATATTCTCGTTGACATCCCTTTGCACAGCTGTTATATTCCAAAATCGGAATATATGGAGAACCCATGAAAGATTTCATTAAAGTCATGAAGGCACTGTCTGATTCGAACCGGGTCAAGATCCTAAAATTGCTGCAGCAGAAATCCATGTGTGTTTGTGAATTGCAGGGGGCTTTACAGATCTCGCAACCAAGCGTTTCCAAGCACCTTAAACTGTTGGAAGAAGCGGGATTGGTAGACTACATAAAAGATGGTTTGTGGGTAAATTATTACCTGGCCGATGGCAAGGCCAGCCCTTATGCGGCCAGTCTTTTAGGAAATCTCAAGCATTGGCTGGAAGATGACCCTGAAATATCCGATTTGGTTGGACTCGTTCCCTTTTTAAATCGTGAAGAGCTCTGCAAACAATGAATTTTTCTGAAGTATATATAATTATAAAAGAATATAATTATTTGATTAATATTTAATTTCATATTTTCTGAGGTATTTAATGACCGAGCGAACCAAGCTCATCTGGATTGGATTGCTTTTTTGCGCCAGCTACTTCATTCCCTGGAGTCATCCAGCCGTTCGCAGATCAGGTATCGAAGCGTTTATGATGCTTCAGGAATATGCCCGCGAACACGTGCTCACCTGTCTCATACCCGCTTTTTTCATTGCGGGAGCCATTGCCGTGTTTGTCTCACAGGCATCTGTTCTCAAATATTTCGGTGCTCAAGCACAAAAAATTCTGGCATATTCAGTGGCCAGCGTATCCGGGACCATCCTGGCAGTGTGTTCCTGCACCGTTCTGCCCTTATTTGCCGGCATTTATGCACGCGGGGCCGGCATCGGGCCGGCAACGGCCTTTCTTTATTCCGGGCCGGCAATCAACGTACTGGCCATCACGCTGACGGCCAAAATACTAGGCTGGCAGCTCGGCCTGGCCAGAGCCATCGGGGCCATCATTTTTGCAATTATCGCCGGTCTGTTGATGGCGGTCATCTTCCGCAAAGAGGACCTGGCCCGGGCGCAAAGACAGATTTATCTGCCCGATGAGGCAGCCAAACCACGAACCTTGTCTCAGGACGGTTTTTTTATGCTGACCCTGGTTCTGATTCTCATATTTGCAGCCTTTGCCGAACCCGCGCAAAAAGCCGCAGGCCTTTGGACCGCCGTTTTTGCGGCCAAGTGGTATATTACCGCGGGACTTTTAATCATTCTGGCGCTTATGCTCAAAAACTGGTTTAGTCGAGATGAGCGGGCCTATTGGGTGGATTCATCCTGGGGATACATGAAACAGATATTCCCCTTATTGGGGGCCGGGGTATTGATTGCCGGCTTTATGCTGGGCCGCCCGGGCCATCCCGCACTGATTCCGGATCACTACGTCCAGTCCCTGCTGGGTGGCAATTCAATCGAGGCTAATCTTTTTGCTTCGATTAGCGGTGCCTTGATGTATTTCGCCACTCTCACCGAGGTGCCGATTCTGCAAGGACTGATCGGTGCCGGTATGGGAAACGGCCCTGCCCTGGCGCTTCTTTTGGCCGGTCCGGCTCTATCATTGCCCAATATGCTCGTTATTGGTGGCGTGATGGGGATCAAAAAGACAGCCACCTTCTGTTGCTTGATTGTTTTTTTATCGACGCTTGCAGGATTTATTTATGGACATTTGACATCTTAACCAAGAGTAATGGAGTATTGGAATACTGGAGTGACTGAATAGTGGATAAGCTGGTTTCTGGCTGCTCGCCTCTGGCTTCTTGCTTCTCGCTGCCGGCATATAACACATGAAGTTGCCAGTAACCAGTAACCAGAAGCCAGACGCTATAAACTTAAAAGCATTTAGCTGAGCTTAAATTTATTGAACAATATAAATTTACACTTAACGAGGAGATAAAAATGAAAATCAAAGTATTGGGGCCAGGCTGTGCCAGATGCCAGCAAACAGCAGAACATGTAAAACAAGCCGCGGTCGAAGCCGGCATTGAAGCCGATATTGAAAAAGTAACCGATGCGATGGAAATCGCCGGCTATGGCGTATTCGGCACCCCTGCGGTCGTGATCGACGGCGAGGTCAAAAGTGTCGGTAAAATTCCGTCAAAAGAAGATGTAAAAGCCTGGCTGATGAAATAGATGATTCAATTTAAAGCGCCAAAGAGTTTTGAGCGCTGAATGCCCAATTGCTCAATTTTGATTGTGGAGACGTTCTGATGACAGATTCAAGCTTAAAAAAACTCTCATTTTTAGATCGCTTTTTAACGCTGTGGATATTTGCGGCTATGTTTGCGGGTGTTATCGGCGGTTATTTGTATCCCGACATCCGTCAAACGATCAACTACTTTCAGGTAGGAACAACGAATATTCCGATTGCCATCGGCTTAATCCTCATGATGTATCCACCGCTGGCAAAGGTTAAATATGAACAGCTCGGGCAGGTGTTTCGAAATATCAAGGTCTTATTGCTGTCTTTGGTCCAAAACTGGGTGATCGGCCCCATTTTGATGTTTCTGCTGGCAATCACCTTTCTGTCCGGCCAGCATGAATACATGGTGGGGCTGATTCTAATCGGACTGGCGCGCTGCATCGCCATGGTCATCGTTTGGAATGATCTGGCGGCCGGGGACCGGGAATATTGTGCCGGCTTGGTGGCCTTTAATTCGATTTTCCAGGTTTTGTTTTTTTCGATTTATGCCTATATCTTCATCACGCTCGTACCGCAATGGATAGGCCTTAAAGGAGCCGTTGTCGATATTTCCATCGGCCAGATTGCCGAAAGCGTCTTCATCTATCTGGGAATTCCATTTATTGGCGGAATTATCACCCGCATCATCGGACTGAAAACAAAAGGCATCGAATGGTATGAGAATAAATTTATTCCCAAAATAAGCCCGATCACGTTGATGGCGCTGCTGTTTACGATCCTGGTGATGTTCTCCTTAAAAGGAGAATATATTGTTCAGCTGCCCTTCGATGTGTTTCGCATCGCCATGCCCCTGTGTATTTATTTTGTGATCATGTTTTTTGTCTCATTTATCTTATCCATGAAAGTCGGGGCGACATACGAACAGTCCACCACCTTGAGCTTTACAGCCGCTTCAAACAATTTTGAACTCGCAATTGCTGTAGCCGTGGCGGTGTTCGGAATTGATTCGGGGCAGGCATTTGCAGCCGTCATCGGTCCGCTGGTGGAAGTGCCGGTGCTCATCAGCCTGGTGAATGTCGCGATGTGGTTTAAGCGCAAATACTTTCCATATGCCGTTGAATCGCCGACCGGCATTTGCCATGTAACCTGCAAACCTTAGCACTTGCCCCTGGTTTCTGGTCACTTGCTTCTGTCTTCTAACTAAAGGAGCCACCAGTGAACTGCATCCAAATGCCCGAAATCAGACGCCAGCGACTAGAAGCAAGCAGCAAGAAGCCAGCGGCCAGAGACCAGGAGCCTGAAACGGTTTATGAAAACCGTTTCTTTATTTCGCGTTTAAGTAATTTACCGGCCGGGTTTTTCGGTAGATCATCCACAAAGATAAATTCTTTGGGCACCTTAAAAGCGGCCAGCTGTGTTTTCAAAAAAGCTTTCAGGTTCTTTGGATCGGGCTGTTGGTCTATTTGAGGAACGATAAAGGCCGTTACGCGTTCTCCAAATTCTTTGTCCGGCAACCCCACCACGGCACATTCCTGGATCTCGGGTCGGGCATATAACAATTCTTCGACTTCCCGCGGATAAACGTTTTCGCCACCGGTGATAATCATGTCCTTGAGACGGTCTACAATAAACAAATAGCCATTTTCATCCAGATAGCCGATATCGCCGGAACGATACCAGCGTCCCCAGAATGCGGCTTTCGTCTCTGCAGGGTTATTCAAGTAACCCTGGGTGATATTGGGCCCACGGATGCAAATCTCGCCTTCTTTGCCCGCTTCTAAGACCTTGCCATCAAAATCTCTGATCTGTACTTCCACCAGATTGACCGGCGTTCCAACAGAGCCAACGACATGACGGTCGTAATGATTATAGGTTACCATCGCGGCACTCTCGGTCATGCCATAAGATTCATGAATATCAAGTCCGGTACGTGCTTTCCACTCCCGCATGACCTCAGTAGCCATGCTGGCCGCAGCCGAGAAGCAATAGCGAACAGATTGTAGCTTTTCAGCTAGATTTTTGAGTTCCAGCAACCGGATATAAATCGTGGGCACCGCATAAAAATTGGTTATCTGATGGCGTTGGATGGCGTCCATGGCGCTTTTCAGATCAAAGGCCGGTTGGATGACCAATCCCCCTCCACAGTAAATCAGCGAATGGGTAATATGAATCTGGCCAAAAACATGGCTGAGGGGTAAAAAACACAGGGCGCGATCCTTTGCACTCGAACGTTCATAATGGGCCACGTTGGCTGTTGACGTTTGCAGATTTTCGTGACTCAGCATGGCGCCCTTGGGAATTCCGGTGGTCCCGCCGGTGTATAAAATAGCGGCGATATCCAGTCGATCACGGTCGGTGATGGTAAATTCAGCATTTCCCTCTGCTGCCAATTCCGAAAACGAAATTTCCCCGTGCCGGCAAACGATCAATTCAGGATAGGCCTGTTTTTGAAACCCGCTAAAATCTTTGAGTTTTTCACGGGAGGTAAAAAGCACTCCGGGTTTACAGTCCGCTATGAATTTGATCAGTTCATTTTTCACCAACAAGTAAGAGAACGTTACGGCCACCGCGCCGGTCTTCAAAACGCCGAAATAAAAAGCCAGCCATTCATAAGAATTCGGCGCGCACAATGCCACATGGTCTCCGGGTCGTACCCCTCTGACTCGCAGTGCCGACGCAATGCGGTTGGCGTCCTGATTGAATCGGCGATAAGAGATGCTTTTATTTCCATCGATAACCGCGCAACGATCTGCAAAATGAAAAGCGGTTCTTTCTAAGTTCGAAGCAATATTCATTTTAACACCGTTTCAATGCTTTTCCGTAAAGTGATCATATACTTGATACCATTCGCATGCCCAGATGAAAAGAACGAAATAATCGAACGGCTATTGCACCTCCCAAGGCGGCAATTTTTCTCTTTTCAAATTATTTATTTAGATGTTAAGAAGTAGGGCCGCGCGTATTCAACAGATGACAGAAAGGATTGGTTCTGCGATGACAAATAAGAAACCTCTTTTTTTAAATGATACCCGAGATTCGAAGTCCTTAATGCGTGTCGCCCTGGGGCAAGAAAAGGCCGATCTGGTGATCACCAATGCAAATCTCGTCAATGTTTACACCGGTGAGCTTATCGATGACTGCACCATCAGCATCAAGGGCAAATGGATTGCCTATGTGGGCAAAGATCGACAGCATACCATCGGTTCCAAAACGGAAGTGATTGATGCCGGGGGCAAAACCGTTATTCCGGGGCTCATCGACGGTCATACCCACCTTGCATGGTTAAGCGCCCCGGCTGAGTTTTTAAAATACGCCATGAAGGGCGGCACCACGACAATTGTCACCGAAACGCTGGAATCATTTCCGGTGGCCGGCTATGAAGGTATTATCGACATTTTAGATGCATTGAACGATCAACCCATTAAAATTTTGGCGACTGCTCCGGTGATGATATCCATCAGTAATGCCGCCCGTGGAATTTCAGAAGAAGCCCTTCAAAAACTGCTCGAGCGTAATGATATTATCGGTCTGGGGGAATCTTACTGGCAGGCGGTGCTCCAGAACCCGGATGAGCTGCTTCCGCTATTTGAACAGACCCTCCTGGCCCGAAAGACGCTTGAAGGACATTCTGCCGGTGCCAGCGAGAAAAAACTGTCCGCTTATATCGCCACCGGGATTACTTCCTGTCACGAACCCATAAATGCGGATCAGGTCCTGGAGAGATTAAGGCTCGGCCTGCATATCATGGCGCGTGAAGGTGCTGTGCGCAAAGATCTTGATGAAATTGCCAAAATCACAAAACAGGGAATTGATTTGCGTCGACTCATCCTGGTGAGCGACAGCATTTCTCCGCCGGATCTGATGGAAAATGGATATATGGAACATATCGTTCAAAAGGCTATTGACTGCGGATTTGAACCGGTTACGGCCATTCAAATGACCACTTTGAATGTGGCCGAGCATTTTTCCATCGACAACTACCTTGGCGCCATTGCACCCGGCCGTTATGCAGACCTGGTGATTATCCCGGACGTTGCCACCGTGGATGCGGAAATGGTCATCAGCAACGGCCAGGTCATCGCTCAAAATGGAAAGCTTCTGATCCCCCCGCGCAAGCATACATTTTCAAAACAAAGCCTGAATACGATTAAATTGCCACGCGACTTAGAACCATCTGATTTTATAATTAGCGCACCCGGCAAAACTGAAAATGCACAAATCAGAGTCATTCGCATGATCACTGATCTGGTGACATCCGAGGAAGAAATGAATTGGCCGATTGCAAACGGTCAGCTCAGCGTCAATCTGGAGAAGGACATTGTCAAGATTGCCGCCGTTGATCGAACCCATCATCCCGGAAAGTTATTTGTGGGGCTTATCCAGGGATTTGGCTTAAAATCCGGCGCCATTGCCTGCAGCGCCGCCTGGGATACCTCAGATATCGTCGTGGTCGGGGCCGATGATGCCGACATGGCCTTTGCCGTAAACCGAATCCGCAAACTGCAGGGCGGTACGGTGGTTTGTGAGAATCAGGAAATTTTATCCGAGCTGCCCTTGCCGGTTTTTGGCATCGTTTCTGATCTGCCTTTAGAAACCATCGACCAGCAATTTAAAGCAGTTGCCAACGCCGCAAACGCTCTGGGAATTCCCTTCCCTGAGCCAATGTTGTCATTGATTACACTGACCGGCGCAGCGATTCCCTATTTAAGGATTTGTGAAGAGGGATTGGTAAATTTAAAAAATGGAACGACGCTGCCGCTTTTCATCACATGATCTTGCAACAATCCTGAACAGACGAACTGCCAAAAAAGAAGGTCTTGCATCAAACCTGAAGCACTTTAAGATGTAAAAATTCAAATTTTCTTGAACTTGAAACAAATAGCATTAAGTTATTTATGGTAATGCACCGGTCTTAAATATTTAAAAACGGAGAGATCACAAAATGGCTCAGACAGAATTATTAGACGGCAAACGCATTCTTCTGGTGGATGACGAACCGGATGTATTGGATACGCTGGAGGACCTGCTGCCCATGTGCGAAACCGTCAAAGCATCAAATTTTAAAGCGGCCAAGGAATTTTTAGAAACTCAGTATTTTGATATGACGATTTTAGACATCATGGGTGTTGAGGGTTTTCAGCTCCTGGAAATCGCCACCCAAAGAGATGTGACCGCTGTTATGCTGACGGCGCATGCCCTCAGCCCGGATAACATTGTCAAATCTTATAAAGAAGGCGCGGCCTCATATTTACCCAAAGAAGAAATGGCCAACATTGCCGCCTTTTTGAATGATATCCTGGAAGCCAAAGAACAGGGCAAAAGCACCTGGGGCCGCTGGTATGACAAGCTGGGATCCTTTTTCGAAAGAAAATTCGGAGAAGACTGGCAAAAGGACGAAAAAGAATTCTGGAAAAATTTCCCTTATTATTAAAATGTCTGTAACGATTAAATGGTTCCCGCCTTCCTGGTTCCAAATAAAATCCAACGCTAACATCATTTATATCGATCCGGCCTACCTGCGTCCCTACTTCATCCAACATCCCCGCAAAATCGAATTTTCGAAATGGCCAGGCTCCATCGACGGCTTACCCGAAAACCTGCAAAAAGCCGATTTCATTCTGGTCACGCACGATCATCAGGATCATGCCAAGAAAGTGACGATAAACAGACTCAACGACAGGATACGCAAGTTTTCGGCCCAAAGCGCTGCATAAAAAATTTAGAAACAAATATTCAGGTCGTTAAACCCGGACTGGCTAATCTCAAACCGCCCCATACTCATCCTCCCAATAGTTAACCTCCAATGTCAATCCTCACACATTTTAAATAACAACTCTATGCAGATAGGTTTGCTGAGCCCGATACGGTCGTTTTAAGATCAACGGTTCGATCAGCGAATATGCAATATATCACGCCGCTTAGCACACAATAGGTATTACGCTTGGTATATTAACAGCTCAGGAGCCGTTCTGCGGCTTTTGCGGCGGGAGTTGATGACGGTGGGCTGACTCCCAACGTTTATCCAGAAAATATAGAATCGGAACCGTCAATCGCGAAAAGAACAGAGACGCGATCTCACCGGCCATCAGCGATATGGCGAGCCCCTGGAAGATGGGATCAAACAATATCACGGAAGCCCCCACCACCACCGCTGCCGCTGTGAGCATCATCGGTCTGAAACGCACGGCTCCGGCATCGATCACGGCACGGTCTAAGGGCATGCCCTGCTGCAGCCGCAATTCGATAAAATCCACCAGAATAATGGAATTACGCACCACGATGCCAGCACCGGCGATAAAGCCGATCATTGAGGTGGCGGTAAAAAAAGCTCCCATCAGCCAGTGGGCCGGCAGGATTCCGATCAGCGAGAAAGGGATGGCCACCATAATCGTAAAAGGCGTCGAAAAGGATTGAAACCAGCCCACCACCAGCACGAAAATAAGCACCAGCACGACGCCGAAGGCCAGGCCCAGATCGCGAAATACCTCATAGGTGATGTGCCATTCCCCATCCCATTTCATGGCAAAGCGACGATCACTTTCCGGCAGGGCGGCGGTGAGCTGTTCCAGGCGATATCCCTCGGGAATTGAAATTTCATTGATTCTTTTTTGCATCTCGAGGATGGCATACACCGGACTTTCTCTGGCACCGGCGACATCTCCGATGACATAGACCACCGGCATCAGGTTTTTGTGATAGATGCTGCGGTCCAATTCCGTTTTTTTGGTTTTAATCAAACTTGATAGGGAAACCATGCGGCCGTCGGCAGAGGGGATTTTGATGGCCTCTAACCGGTCGAGTCCCGCACGCAGTTTTAGCGGCGGCCGCAAACGGATCGCAACGTCTTCTTTTTCCAAGGGCTGGTGAAGCAAGCCTACCTTTTTACCGGTCAGTGTTATCTTCAAAACCTCATTGATATGGGCAACGCTGATGCCGTGCAGGGCAGCTCGCTCCTGATCGATCTCCAATTCGTAACGGGGCTGGTCTTCTTCCATGAACCAGTCCACATCCACCACTCCGTCGGTGTTTTCCATGATCTCTCGAATTTTAAGCGCCAATGCGCGCTGGCGATCGTAGTCAGGACCGTAGACTTCGGCCACCAGGGTGGCAAGGACCGGAGGTCCGGGCGGCACCTCGGCGACTTTAACACGAGCCTTGTAGCGGTCTGCGATTGCTTTGAGCGAAGCCCGCACTCTTTTGGCAATTTCGTGGCTTTGCTGCCGGCGATGTCCCTTGGCCGCCAGATTTACCTGGATGTCTGCCATGTTCGGTGCCTGGCGCAGATAATAGTGGCGCACCAGACCGTTGAAGTTGAACGGTCCGGCTGTTCCGATATAAATCTCATAGTCCGTGACCTCGTTGACCGTTTTCAGGTAATCTCCCATCTCGAGCGCCGCGGCCGCTGTTTCTTCCAGGGTGGCGCCTTCCGGCATGTCTATTATCACCTGGAATTCACTCTTATTGTCGAAGGGCAGCATTTTGACGCGCACCCAACCAATTCCCACCAGGGCGCAAGCTGCTATCAGCAGGGCAACTACGGCTGTCAGAAACGTCCATCGCCAAAACGGACGATGAATCAATGGATCCATGACACGCCGGTACTGGCGGGTGGCCCAGTCTTCCCGCTGATGTCCATGGTTATTTCGCGGAGTATCTATTTCATGGCGGATCAGCCGGACGGATGACCAGGGGGTTACGATAAATGCTACCAGCAGTGAAAAAACCATGGCCGCCGAAGCGCCGACCGGAATCGGACGCATATACGGTCCCATTAACCCCCCGACAAATGCCATGGGCAAAATAGCGGCAATTACCGTAAGCGTAGCCAGAATCGTTGGGTTTCCGACCTCATCCACCGCTTCAATGGCAACTTCGAACTTTGAGCGGTTTCGGTTGCTTTCCAGATGCATATGCCGCACAATATTCTCGACCACCACAATCGCATCGTCTACCAGGATGCCGATTGAAAAAATCAAGGCAAAGAGTGTAATACGATTTAAAGTATAACCGTACAAATAAAATACCGCCAGTGTCAGTGCCAGGGTTACCGGAATAGCCAACGCGACGACACCGGACTCCCGGTGCCCGAGGGTGAACCAGATTAAAACCGTTACGGAAACGATGGCGATCATCATGTGCAGCAGAAGTTCATCCGATTTTTCCTTGGCGGTTTCTCCATAATGTCGCGTTACCGTCACCTGAATGTCATCGGGAATGACGGTGCCTTTGGCATCGTTAAGGCGCGCGAGCACCTTGTGAGCGACACTGATCGCATTGGTGCCTTTGCGCTTGGCAACTGTCAAAGTGACTGCGGGATAGACGCCCGTGGCAGGTGTTTTGGTGGATAGGCCCTTTTCGGCAGCAGCCGGGCCGGTCCCGAAAAACACATATTGAAACGGCTCCTGAGGTCCATCAACAATCTCAGCCACATCCCTTAAATAAACCGGCTTTCCATTGTGGACGTCGACCACGACGGTTTTCACGTCTTCGAGTGTCTGAAGGAACCCCCCGGTATGAATGATGATCTGGCCCTCGCGTGATGGGTAACTGCCGGTGTCAGCCGCCTTGTTGGCCATGGAAAGTATGCCGGCTACCCTTGCGGCATCCAGGCCGAAACTCTGCAGCCGGACCGGATCCAGGCGTACTTCCAGTTGACGGTTTTCACCGCCGATGAGGTTGGTAAGTGAAACATTCGGCTCTCTTTTCACCAAGTCTTCGACTTCCGCAGCGACCCTGCGCAGCATATAATGGTCTGAATTTTTCCCCCAAAAGGTTAAGGCCAGAATGGGGACATCGTCGATATAGCGGGGTTTTATCAGCGGAGGCGCAACACAGCATGGAATGCGGTCCATGTTGGACATCAACTTGGATTGCAGTCTTACGATTGATTTTTCCTCATCCTGACCCACGTAGAACCTTACCACTGCCATCGCCATGCCCGGGCTGCTGGTGGAATAAATGTATTCCACGCCGGGAATCTCCCACAGCAGTTTTTCCATGGGCTTGGTGATACGCTGTTCCACTTCCTTGGCACCGGCTCCGGGCATCTGAACGAAAACGTCGATCATCGGTACGATAATCTGCGGTTCCTCCTCACGGGGAAGGGCAACGACAGCAGCAATTCCAAGGAGGATGGATGCGATAATGATCAGGGGCGTAAGCTTGGAGTCAATGAAAAATCGCGCAACTTTGCCGGCGGGTCCTGTTTTCATGGTTGGAAAATAGCCTCCACATGTGCGCCGTCCACGAGGGTCGGCGAGGACTTCACCACAAAGGGTTGCCCGTCGTCAATCCCTGTTATGACCTCCAGCGTGTCTCCAAAACGCCTGCCGGTCCGGATCAGCCTGAACCGTGCGATCTTTTCTGCATCTACGATGAAAATCCCGGTCAATTGACCCTGGGGGACCACTGCCGAGACCGGAATCAGCATCATCTGTTTTTCACCGGTCTGAATAACGACCCGGGCAAACATTCCGGATCTGATAGCCTCGTCAGCGGGAAGCGCTATTTTTACCAAAAAGCTCCGGCTGCTCTGATCGGCGGTGGGAACGATAGTTTCGACGATACCTTCCAAAGGTTGATCGCCAAGTGCAGGTATGCGGATCCTAACGGTCTGTTTCAGTCTGACAGCGCTGAAATACGCTTCCGGCAAAACCACATCCACCGTGAATCTTCCGGTGCTCTCCAATGTAAGAAACGGGGTCCCGGGTGTGGCCAGATCGCCTACATCAGTCATTTTTCCGGTGACAATTCCGTCATAAGGGGCCAGGATTACGGCGTCATCACTGGCAACGCCTGCCGCAGATACGGCGGCCTCGGCCTGCTGGGCACGATAACGCGCAGCCGCCAGCATTTGCTCGGCCCGTTTGAGCGAGGCCTGGGCCTGTCGATGCCGAGCTTCAACTTCATCGAATTCCTGGCGGCTGGCCGAATCTTCTTTGATGAGTTTCAAATAACGTTCGTATGTCGCACGGGCGAGTTGAGCACCGGCAACAGCGGCATCACGGGAAGAAACGGCTGCCGCCTCGGCTCGACGAGCCTCTTCCAGTGCAGCCTGTGCCTGATGAAGCTGAGCTGTAACCTGTCGTTTATCGATAACGATCAGTGTATCTCCTTGTTTGACGCGATCACCTTCCTGCACCCGGATTTCCTTGACCGTGCCCATAAGTTTGCTGGACAGGGTACTGTTTACCGCAGGCTGCACGGTGCCGACAGCTTCATAGAACAAAGGCCGGCTGGTTGACATGGCAGTGGCCACCGGTACTTTCACGATGGGAGCTTCCGAGGGTTTTTCGTTTCCCGGCTCTATTTTGTCATGACAACCAAGTGGAGACATGATTAAAAACGCCAATGAAATAATTGCTAATTGTTGAAGCTGCATTTGAGTAACTCCATTGCAATGAGCGTTCCCATTTCTAAACATCCAATCTGACGGATGCTGCATGGCAATTTGTCGAATCAATAGCTACTGAAATTTCTCATCCAGAGTTCCGGCCGCCAGCATCAGGCTGGCAGTGGAAACTTTGTAATCATGAATGGCCCGCAGATGATTGGTGTGAGCTTTCTGCAGCGCCAACTCGGAATTTAAAAGATCGACGATGGTGAACAGCCCATTCTTGTAACGATTCCTGACGATGCGCAAAGCTTCTTCGGCCTGAGCCACCGCAGCGCGGGCCACACGAATCCGTCTCCAGGCGTTGTCGGCATGCAGATACGCCTGTCGGGTTTCGACCAACACCCGCTGCTCCAATTTGCGACGCACGGACTGAATCTGTCTTAGGGCTGCTTTTGCTTCCCTCACCTTTGCCGATGTACGGTTGCCGGAAAAAATATTGAAATTCAATACGGCACCGATACTATAGTTGTCCGCACTTTCGTTAAAATCTTCGGTGTTAACCTCATAATTTCCGGCAAGATTCAAGCTGGGCAGATGGGCTGCACGTGATTTTTTGATCTCCTCTTCGGCAACGGATAGCTGAAAATCGATTTGCTTTAAATCTGCACGATGATCAAGAGCGATCTTAATCCAGCGCTCCAGGGGCTCTGCGATCTCCTCCCCGCTATCCAATCGGCTGACCAGCTCAAATTCGGAATCGATCGCAACACCCATGGCGGCATTCAGCTCTGCGCGGGCGATCTCTACCTGACTTGCCGCTTGCAACTGCTGCTGTTCTAAATTGGCAATATGTACCTGGGTTTGCAACAGGTCGCTTTTTACAACGAAGCCGCTCTCATAGCGAGACATGACCATCTTCAGGTTTGCCCTGGCTGTCGCCAGTGTATGCTGAACGATTACAAGGTTTTCCTCGGCCATCAGCAAACCGACATAGGTAAATACCGTCTGGGCGATGACCTGCTGACGCCTGCGGGTCATTTCAAGATGAGTTTCTTTCTGGCCGAATTCGGCCTGGCGTACGCCGTGCCAGGTTTGCCCGCTGTCATAAAGCGGCCAAACCGCTGACAATCTGCCGGTGTAGTTGTCGATGGGATCGGGATTATTGAGCCGATCGACTTCAAAATCATCCTGGGTAAACATCCCCTGGCTTAATTTTGCAGCAAAAACTCTGGCAGGATTTGTTGTGCGATCATAGACGCCGGAGGCATCGATCTGGGGCATGAAACCGGATTTGGCCTGAACAATTTGCTCAGCCGAAATGTCTACTTGAGCCTGGACTTCATTTATCGAGGGATTGCGGACAATGGCTATTTGAATTGCCTCTGAAAGGCTGAGGAAACCCGAGGAGGAGGGAGTTCGTTGGGCCCGTGCAGATCCGCTAAAGGCGAAAAGAAAAAACAGGCCTACCCAAATCCATATTTTTGAAAAACGGAATATCATGGCCCTGCCCCCCATAAGCAGTTGATCTTTTTTACCAAAAGCAATTAAAAGTAAAAAAGCTAAAAGATTATATTTCTAATTTATTTTTTTCCTTGCGCTATTTGATTTGAACGGTGAACCGGGCAATTATCACATCTCATCAAAACAAGACATTCAATTGTATATCAATCCTTTCAATACTTTTTTCATATCTAAAATTCAAGAGGATTCAAACTGAACAGACAGCTCCGGCATGTAGTGTCCTGATATTTTCGAGCGGATAAAATGAAAAGACAAGAGTTTAGGGTGAAGTCCTTTTATTAAAAATCTTCCAAAATTTGTGCTGTAGTTGTAATTTATATCTTTGGCAGATTGGCCAACCACCTATCTGTTCTTTTTTGAGCGCTTATTTTTGGCCGGTTTCGCGCCTGAATCCATCCTTAACTGAAATTATAAAAATTAAGGATCTTTTATCAAACTTGGACGAACTTGTCTGCGTCTGAATGATTCATAGGGTATACGTTTAGCGACGAATGACGTCAACTTTGAAGCATAATCCGTGCATCGGCTATCACGCACTTTTGGGGGTTGCACATGACGGGGTTCAGGTCAATCGATTCAAAATAGTTTTCGACTTCCATGACTAGGTCTGAAAAGAGCGCCAGCAAAAGTTTCAATGACTGCAAATTGATCGGTTCAACACCCCGATAACCTTCAAGCAAACGATGCGCCTTCAGGCCTTTAATCATCGAATCTATATCCGCCGGCTTCAAAGGGGCCATTCTCAGCACCGTATCACGATAAATTTCAACGCCGGTTCCACCGGTTCCCAGCAAAATCACCGGTCCAAATTGATAATCCTTTTTGGCACCGACAATAAGCTCAAAACCAGACAAAGATTCCTCAACGAGCATACCTGAAAATCCTTTAATTGATTTGAACCGTTTAAAGGCCTCAGTCAGAACCTTTTCGTCGGCTATTCCGGTGACAACACCGCCAACATCCGATTTGTGAATCACTTGAGGTGATATCACCTTGGCGACTGCTGGGTATCCGACCTTCTTAGCAAACTGAAGTGCCTCATCAGCGGTCTTTGCCCAACAATATTTGGGAATTTCCATACCGCTCAGAGCGAAAAGCCGCTTGGCATCAGGTTCTAAAACCCATCCATTTTTTTTAGATAGCGTCAGTATTTCTTTAATTTGCCTGTCTAGCATGGCTGACATCTCCGCATTGCTTCAATCATCAGCACAGCGCCCTCTATTGATGAAGAGACCGGAATGCGGTTGAGTTCGAATCCTTCAATGAGCATACGGTATTTTTCTACATGGGGAACATAGGCGACCAATGGCATATTTTCTCTGCGAGAAACATGACTGAGCCTGGCGCCAAGGTCCGATGTAATACCCGGCAAATAGGGCAGCAGCAGGACGATGATACAATCGACTTCCGGCACTTGGCTCAACGCTTTAGCCGCAAAAACAAAATCATCATCCACGGCACTGCCGGTAAGATCAATGGGATTATCCAGGGCGGCGATGGTTTGAACGCTGGTAGACAGCTGTTTTCGTATCTCTTTTTTTTGCGTTTCTGTTAGATTCGGTATTTTCAGGCCTTGCACCGTACAGACGTCCACTGCAAGTGCGCCATGTCCGCCGCTGCCAGTGATAATGCCCACTTTTCCGGATATCGCTTTCGGGTAACAGCTCAACGACTCACAAAAAGAGACCAATTCAAGCTCGTTGATTGCTTCAACCACCCCATGTTGTGCAAGTACCGCAGAAAACACCTTATGATCCCCGGCTAATGAGGCGGTGTGACTCGACACGGCACGACTTCCCTCGGTCGTCTTGCCGGCCTTTAGCACGATGATCGGCTTTGGGCATTGGGCGGCATCCAGAACAAAATCTCGGCCCTCATTTTCCCCAAAGC
>JASFTL010000004.1:0-24292 GCA_050053555.1 Desulfobacterales bacterium | reverse complement strand
GTGAACAGCATACAAATTACACCTGCGAGCGCTATTGTGGCAAATTGTGGTGTCTCCCGGCGCCATCGCAGACTCACCGAGAAGACAGCAAAGCCCAATGCCGCCATTAACGCAAGCAGGTTCCCCAAAAACGTGCCGGCCCCCAATCCCTCCAAGACCATTATGAGTATGCCCAATAGCGCGATAACCATCGCTACCCATGTAGAATATCGCACCTTTTCTTTTAACAGCACAATCCCTAAAAACGCAGCAATGAAAGGTGCTGCGGCCAGCATGAAAAGGGTATTGGCCACTGTTGTCAGAGTGATCGACAAAATATAACCGCTCATGGCCGTCACAAGCCCGACGGCCCCGAGCAGGCCTGCCAGTCCGATTTTTTTAAAATGGTTGATGAAGGCAAAGCCATCGCGCACCATCAGATAGATTGAAATAATGATGGCGATGGTCAGAGCTCTGAAAAACAGATATTGCCACTGATAGCTTTGAGCTGCTTCCATATAACGTACGATCAAGGCGCCAAAAGACCAGAGCGTTCCGGCAAAAGACGCCAGAAAAAAAGCTTTTAGATAATTACGGTTGCTGAATTTATGCATGCCGACATCTCCGGTTCCGGGAGCAGTTGCGAGGCAGAAGCGCTCAACTATTCCGGCGCGGAGGTTTCTACGCCCAATTGAAACCTAAAGCAAGCAAAAAATCGATCGTTATCCGTTATGGAAAATGGAATATCCGGTCATCATATTCGCGAGTTTTTTTGGAGAGGGGCTATTGATTGAATTGATGGGATTTTTAATGAACTTATGAAATGATGCCGATTACCTGAATTTTGAACGAGCCCTATTTCATCCCCTGCAGGGGCCGCGAAGCGGCATTCAACAGGGCGAACCGGCTGCAATTAAATAACAAAAAGATTCTCATCTTTTTTCATGCAAAATTAAGGGCGTTCGATCATTAGAAACATGGACGTTGCCCTATTTTCCCCGCTGCTGCGCTGAGAAAGAATTTCTTTTACAATTTCGTTTCGCTGATCGTCGGTGCCGCCGATCTCCACCCACTGCCCCAGTGGGGCGGTTAGTTCCGTCTGGGCCGCATAGAATCGAATCACCGCATCTTTGCGGTCGTCATAGGCAAGGCGGGGGACGATCTTTAAGTGGACATTGTCGCCCACAATTGTGGGCGTAACCTCAAAGCCGCTTTCAACATTTTGCCATGCGATTGTACCGTCACCGGGCGCATAACGCCTGATAAATGCCGGGCCGTGACGATACGGAATTTCTTTACCCGTACGAATAAAAGCCGGACTTCCGGACATGGCGACCACGAACGATTCGGAAACGCTTTTTCGCCGGCGCTCGCGATCGGCAACCGAAATGTCGACGCCGTCTCTTGTTTTACCGCCGGTCGCGACACTCAGATCGTCGGTAGAATATCTGCCGCGGACCGCAACCGCACTTTCATCGTCTGCCGCCGTTGTATGAAAACGGACCCGTATTCGGACCTGTGCGACCGGTTGATCGAAGCGCTCCAGGTAGGCATGCACGCGCTGAATGGCTTCCGGTGTGTCAACCACAACGAGTGAATTGGTCCGCTCACTGACCGTAACAGTGCCTTCGGCTGAAAGCAACGCCTGGACAACCGGTACCAAATCTGCAGCCCGGCGGTATTGAACTTTGATGACATCCACCTCAGCGGCCAGCAAGGCACTGCATCGCAGCGCCGCCGCCACAACCAGGCAGAAACACAGAAATGCTTTGCGGCTGAATTTCCCAGAAGCGCTCATGATCTATGCTATTACCTGAACCTTGCGTGTAAATGAATGAAAAATTGAAATTGATTTTAGCACGCGCGCGAAACAAGATCAAATCTTCGCCGTCTGTATTTTGAATACCGGTGATTCATCCGAGCCGCCTGATGCCTGTCAGCTCAAAAAGGGCAGGCTGATTTTGGCCTGCCCTTTCCTTTTTTAACCTCCCCTTGATCAATGCTGCTTTCCTGATTTTGCAGCTCAAGCCGTCAGTTCGTCTCTCGGACGCCAATAGAGAAGGCAAACCCGGAGTCCGTTATGGCGGCTGACGCGGTGAATTCATCTTCAGGCGCATAATAACTTCCTGTGCGGCCGTAATAGTTGTGGATTTCCTTCACTACGGAATGACGATGCGGTCGTCGGTAGAATCGTCGAGGGTGACCATGACGGTAGACCGGCCGATGTCGCCAGTGCCGAAATTTGTGCCGATACCAGTAAGGCGCGCGATAGTGATGACGCCTGTAGTACTTCGGCTTGAAGCGATACGCCGGACGATGGTGATGACGCTTGTGGAATTTTGATTTGAACCGGGGTCCCGGGCGATACAAATGATGCCTGGAATGATGGCGGGAGCCGCGGTGACGAAGATGAGCCCGATCAAAATCGTGATCTCCGTACCCGTTCCATTTCTGATAGTGATCCCCTCGGCCCCCACGACGGCCGCCGCCTCTTTCGCGTTGGGCCCAGCAATTGCTGTTTAGGATTACAATCAGTCCAATCAATACGACGCTGATGATAATGATATTTTTTTTCATGGCTTGCCTCCTTGTTTTCAAGACTGACAACCTAATAATCAGACTTGTTTAAACCGTAGGACGCAACCCTTTTGGGAAAAGTTTACAAATCATGGGGAGCAAATCGTTTGGGAATGGATCAGAAAACCGGCATCTCAAAAAAGAGGCGGGGGTTTTCGTAGATTATAAATGAAATTTCAATTTAGGCATTTCCTGGAATTCAGGTGCTTCAGGGTAAAGGTAAGGCACCGTTTTGTTTTCGGGCACTTGAAATTGAAAACTAAATATCAGCCCCGCCCCAGTAATGTTTGTCTTCCAAACGGGTTTCGGCATAAAAATAAATATACATGACGGTCTCATTCGTATAAGGGGCCACCGAGTGCAATCGAATGTTCATCTTCTTTAAAGCGCTTTGGGTGGCGTCAGTGATCTGTCTGACATCGCCCATTAAGGTTCCTTTGGCCTTATGGCTGGTGGTGTATCGATAATACTCGCCTCCTGCGGCCATGGTTCCGGGGACCAGCACTTCGGCACAGCCGGCCAGCGCCTCCGTCATACCGATCAGTCCAATTCCGGCTGCAGCCATTTTGATTACACGCATTTCTGCCTCTGTTTATTATAGAATCCTTATGCCCTCTTCTTCATAAATGCCGATTTGGTGCATCTCAGACGGAACAGGAACTTCTTTAATATCCAGCAGCCACCTGAACAAATCGAGGGCCATTTCTTCGGCGCATCGCACCTTCCAACCTAAAAACACATATTCGCTGCAAAACAGTGCCCGCGCATCGGCTGATACCTTACCAAATAGGTTGCTACCCACGCCCTCAAAATCATAGCCTGTGCCGATTTTATCATACATCCAATTAAAGGATTCGCCGACATAGGCTCGAAATTCTTTCCTTAGAGGATGCCAGTAAGCCTTGCCATCATATTTTTTTATAATTTGGCTCAACGGATTTGGGACGGCACCCTTGCTGATGGCCTCCAGTGTCATGACCCTATCAACATCGGCAAGCCGGCAGGCAACCCCGCTATGCGTTGCTGAACCGCCTGTCTTCCATCGAATAATCTTGCTCACCCAGCTTTCGCCATGCCATTGAAGTAAATCCATGGTCTGAATTTGATCTCTGACGGCGTGATATTTTGACAAATCATTCATCTCCGATTCCTCCATCTGACTGTTATTTACTGATCATTTCACGGCAAGAAGTGAGCTCTTAAAAGCCCTCATGAATTTATTTTTAAAAAAAATGCCGACCAAAGCAATAGGTTTTCAAAAACGAATACCACCCCCCCCTTCTCTTATTGAGATCCGCCGATTTTTTTCTAAAGTTAATCTTATAGTTACCGATATTTCTATAGAGGTATAATACAATATGAGCAAACGAAAAATGTATAACACCACTTTAGATGCGGACCTGATCAGGGAAATCAAAATCCTGGCAGCCCAGTTAGATAAACGCCAAAATGATCTCCTTGAAGAAGCGATTCAGGATCTAATCGAAAAATACAAATCCAAGGATGAGGAAACACCATCTCTGGGTATATCGAATGGATGAGTCGCTCACAAGAGTGTCCCGCTTTGATAAGAGAGCGTGCCTTGAATAATCTGGTTTATATCGGCTTTGCTTTAATCGGTTTTGGATTTGTGTTTTTTTTATATCTGATTCTCAACGGCAAATCCGAAAAAGATGATGAGACTTATATAGAATGATCAAAACCCGGCGTTGCAGCGCATTGCGGCTGGTATAAGAAAAACCCGCCAACCCAAACCAGCAGGTAAGCCTGGTTTGAATGAAAGTCACCCCATTTCTCAAATAGAGATGTGGGGTTTTTTGTCTGAAAAAAAGAAAACTGATATTGATTGGGTATAACCGATCAAAAGGGGTGATTTTATTACCTTCAATTATTAAAATAAACACTAGTTAGAAAATGACTTGCATTTTTTTTATTAGTTTACTACAGACACCTGAATTAATTATCTTCATCTCATAAGTTGGCAATTTTTTCCACCAGCTGTTTTTTGGCATTCTCTGCCTGAATTACCACGTCCTGCCCCCTCAAGGGCAGGAAGATTTTAAATTTCAGAGAAACCACTCCAAAAGAAAGCCTGCCAGCTGGGGCGCGCTCAGATGAAGCAGGCGGGAAGGATATGGATCGTATGGCGGCAACCGCACTCAAAGTCGAAGATATGTATAAAAACTTCGGAAATATAGAAGTTTTAAGAGGCATATCATTAGAGGCGCACGAGCAAGATGTCATATCCATTTTAGGAAGCAGCGGTTCGGGCAAGAGCACGCTGCTGCGATGCATCAATCTTTTGGAAACCCCAACCTCAGGTAACGTCTACGTTAGAGGCGAACTCATCAAAATGCGTGAGTTGCGTTCAGGAGAGCGCCAAGCTGAGGACCGCAAACAGGTAGAACGCATCCGATCTAAACTGGCAATGGTGTTCCAACAGTTTAATTTGTGGGCGCACATGACCGTTTTGCAGAATGTGATGGAAGCCCCGGTACATGTATTAAAAATTCCTAAAACCGAAGCCAAAGAAAAGGCGGAAAAGTTATTGCAGCGGGTCGGCATGTTTGAACATAAAGACTACTACCCGGCGCATCTATCGGGGGGGCAGATGCAGCGTGCGGCAATTGCGCGAGCACTAGCCATGGAGCCGGATATGCTGTTGTTTGATGAGCCGACATCAGCCCTTGATCCGGAACTGGTGGGCGAAGTCCTCAAAGTGATGCGGAGTCTAGCGGAAGAAGGGCGCACCATGCTGGTGGTCACACACGAAATGGGATTTGCACGTGAAGTTTCCAGCCGGGTCATTTTTTTAGACGAGGGCCTGGTCGTGGAAAATGGTCCCCCGAAGCAGGTTTTCGACAAACCAAAGTCGGATCGTTTTCGGGAATTTTTATTAGGCGCTTTTAAGTAGCCTGATATTTTTGCCAATTTTTTTCGAAACGGTATCTTAAGAAAATGGCATCTGCGCAGCTGACCATAAACCACAGCGGCGTTGCAATAAAACAAATGAAAAATTCGTGTGCTCTATTGTTGACTGTGGTTGCCGCGGTGATACTCGTTGCTCAGTTTGTCGCCGGTGATTGGAAGCGAATTAAAATTGGAACAGAAGGAGCTTACCCGCCTTGGAATTTTGTTGATGCCTCGGGAAATCTTGTCGGCTTCGAAATCGATCTTGCTACCGACCTTTGCAAGCGCATGAACGTTGATTGCGAAATCGTCACCCATAAATGGCGGGGAATCATTAAGGGGCTTAATCAAGGCCAATATGATGCCATCATGGCCGCCATGTCGATAACGGAACCTCGTAAGAAATTGGTCAGATTCTCACGCAGTTATGCCGATACACCGAATATATTTGTGGTGCGCAAAGAGCATCCCATCGCCAATTTTCAATCAGAGGCGGAGCATTTGACATTGGATGATATCAGCCCCGCTGAACAGGCCGCGCTGGATACTCTCATCAACGAATTCAAGGGAAAAATAATTGGCGTCCAGGTTGCAACCATCAATCAAAAATTTGCCGATGAGTATCTCGGCGATCATGCTGAAATTCGCATATATGACTTCCAGCACACCGTTGATCTCGAACTCTACCAGGGGCGCCTGGACGCGCTGCTCGGTGGAATGGCCTACTGGGTGCCGATTATTAAATCCGAACAGGGCAAGGATTATAAAATCGTTGGCCCCCAAATGACCGGCGGCCCCTTCGGCAAGGGCATTGGGGTGGCCGTCAGGAAGAAGGACAAGCAGCTGGCCGATAGGTTTTCAAAAGCGATTGAAGAATCGATTCGTGACGGCACAATTAAAAAACTGGCCATCAAGTGGTTTACTTTCGATGCTTCGGCACCGGAATAGGGTTTTTGATAGTAAATTGAGCTTTGAATCCGCTTATTCATTTTAATGAGTGCCCATCCGGAAATTAAAGCGGGCACGATCAGGAATACAGTATGTCCCAAGTAATCGCCTATTTTCCGCTTATCCTGAAAGGAATGCTGCTGACCGTAGAAGTGGCATTACTATCTTTGCTGATTTCAATTTTGCTCGGAATGATCGGTGCCCTTGCTAAGCTTTCCAGGTCCCGCATTGCTCAAAGTATAGCGGGCATCTATACAACGATCATCAGAGGCATACCCGATTTGGTCCTCATGACGATAATTTTCTTTGGCGGTCAGATCCTCGTCAATAATATCGGTGCAAAACTGGGCTGGGATTATATCGATGTGAGTCCATTCATGGCGGGTGTCCTCACGATCGGTTTTATTTTCGGCGCCTATATGACGGAGTCCTTTCGCGGTGGCATATTGGCGGTATCTCAAGGAGAAATTGAAGCCGGTTATGCATTTGGTATGACCCCGTTTAAGGTTTTTTTGCGCATTACCTTACCCGCCATGATCCGGCACGCATTGCCGGGGTTCGGTAACAACTGGCTGGTGCTGGCGAAGACAACCGCATTGGTTTCCGTCATCGGGCTGCAGGATATGGTTTACAAAGCCGGTCTGGCCGGCGGGTCCACCCGCAAACCATTTACGTTTTATTGCGTGGTGGCCTTTTTGTTTCTCATCATTACCGGCGTTTCCGATGTGGGTGTAAGATGGCTGAATCGGCGCTATAGCGTTGGGGTGCGAAAAGCCTAGCCCGCACTTTTCATGAATCTTTTTTTCTATTGGAAAAAAGATCATGATATCTGCAGGTTAAACAATATTATGGTAGTCAAGCACCGATAGAAGTGTCACCTAAAATTTTAAAACCGAAGGCCAAAAAATATTCACCCTCCGGGCGAGCCGGAGCCTTTCATATGCTGCGTTATTAAGGGTTTGCGATATCGAAATATGGCTATACCCTTAAGTGCCTTGCCTATGAAAGCCTCCGACTCGTGAAGAATGCGGGTCAACGTGTTATGGATGTTCAGGTCATCATAAGTAATCTGCCACTGTATTTTAAAGGGCTGTATACCACCATCGTACTGGTGGCTTCCTCGTTAGCGTTGGGACTATGCCTGGCGCTGCCGATTGCCCTGCTGGCCACCTCCAAAAACAGATGGGTAAACATGCTGCCCAAAGCCTATATTTATTTTTTTCGGGGCACTCCGCTGTTGGTACAGATGTATATGATTTATCATGGCATGGGGCAGTTTGAGGTGATTCGCGAGAGTTTTCTGTGGGTGATTTTCCGGGAGGCTTATGCATGTGCCCTGGTGGCCTTTGCACTCAATACCGCCGGCTATACAGCGGAAATCCTGCGAGGAACCATTGAACAGACCAACTTTGGCGAGATCGAAGCAGCCAAGTCGTGCGGCATGTCTACCGCCCAGATTTACCGGCGCATTATTTTGCCGAGCACCTTCAGAAGGGCATTGCCCGCTTATGGAAATGAGGTGATCTTCATGCTGCACGGCAGTTCGCTGGCCGGCGTTATCACCATAGTGGACTTATTTGGTGCCGCCAAAATTGTAAACGCCCGCAATTTTGTACCGTTTGAATCTTTTATTACGGCAGGAATCTTTTATCTTGGCGTGACTTTTCTAATCGTCTGGTCATTCAAAAAAGCCGAGCGTCGCTGGCATGCCTATTTGCGCCCACGAGAAAGTTGACCATCCCAAAGGAAAAAACAGCAACTTTCCGATCCCGATAAAGACGTTTTACAAGGTCAGCAAATTTTCCCCCTTATCTTTAAGCGGAACCTTTCCGGCAATTTTAGCTAAAATGCGGCCGGGTCGTGCATAACGATCTGTGTTAGTTGAAAAGAGCAACCCCTCGGTACGGCTTTTCACGCGGGTTATCCGATTTTTTACCCCGTCTTTCAAGGGATTAACGATCTCAGCAATCACATCCCCCTTATCGATGCGATCGCCGGGCTTTTTCAAAAATACGACCACCCCCGACGCCTGCGCCTTTATGTGCTCCACACCCCTTAAGGGGGTTGCTTCGTTTCGCAAGGGCGGAACGTCGGGTGCCGCCCCCCGGATAAAACCCCGTCTTTGCAAGAATAAAAAGATATTGCCGGCATCCTGTGCGGCGCGGGCATGGGAGACATCGCTTACCCCCCGCAGCTCAATTGTGGCGGCCAGACACGCAGAGGGTATGGGGTAATCCGGGTATTTTTCTGCCAGCTTCCACCAGATGCGGCTGCAAGCCTCGTCAAACGGAGTAACGCCCGAATCTTCAGCCAGAAGGGTCGCTTCAGCGCCCAGCTGTGCAGGTAGATCCGCGGCCTCCGGCCACAGAGGCGTGCCCAGGTAAATGTGGATCAGCGCCTGATCGTCGCAATGCAGATCCAGCACAACATCTGCATCAACCGCCAGCGTGAGCAACAAGTGTTTCAGATACGCGGCCTCATCCTGCGGGGCCATTGAACCCAGCTCCTCCCCGGCGGCCTCGCGGATCAAGGCAACATTCTCCTGCGGGGCGTTCTGCAGACGGTTTTTAACCCGCTCTGCGATTTGGGCTGTGATGTCCAGGTGCTGGCGATTAAAATTAATATTGTCGAAAAAATCGAAGCGGCCCTGGAGCCGCTCGTCGCGCCACTGGCTAATTCCGATCGGATTGGCCACTGGAACGAGCAAAATTTGTCCATTGATATTACCAGCGGCATCGGCATCATCAAGCTGGTTGATCAGATGATGCATCACAACAAGGCCGGGTGCTTCGTCGGCATGCAGTCCTGCTTGAATGTATACTTTGTTTGCCGTTTTCGGGTCTCCGTAACAAATGACCGTCACTGTGCGTACATTTCCCATACTGCTGGCGGGTATTTCGTGCTTTTCAATGATCTTGGTTCCCATAGCTCATTAGCTCTAGCGCTGCTCCTCTCCGTTTCATACGCATCGTTTGTCTTACTAGAACCTATCTCAAAAATAGATGTGTAACCCCGTTTATCCGGGGTAATGCAGCCATTGAGCGTTAGATGCATTTTTGAGATGGGTTCAAAAAGCAATGGGGGAGTCGACCTCCCCCATTACGAACAAATAGTAATTTGCAGTATCGGCTTATTCGCCGTACACGTTAAAATTGAAATATTTATCCTGGATGGCCTTGTATGTCCCATCCGCCCGGATCTGCTCAATGGCCTTATTGAACAATTCCACCAGATCTTTATCTTGTTTGCGACAGGCAATCCCGGCGCCCTCACCAAAATATTTTTTCTCCGACAGATCCGGACCGATGAACTGAAAAGGCTGTCCCTCGGGTTTTTTGAGAAAGCCTTCGTTAATCGCGACGCTGTCGGCCAGCAACATGTCGACCCGTCCCGCCACCAGGTCCATATAAGCCTCGTCCTGGGTGGCATAGCGCTTGACATTAACACCTTTGCCCCCCTCTTCCGATATAAAACGATCGTGGATGGTGGCTCGTTGCACACCCACCTTCTTGCCTGCCGTGGCCTCTGCCACCTGTGCGCGGGTGAAATCTTTCATGGTGCCTTTTTTGCAGACGAATTTTGCGGGGGTGTTATAGTACTTGTTGGTAAAAGCAACTTTTTTCTTTCTTTCCTCGGTAATCGACATGGAAGCAATGATCGCATCGTACTTTCTTGCCAGCAGGGCTGGGATGATACCGTCCCAATCCTGGGGAACCAGCTCGATTTCAGCTCCCATGGCTTTGACCAGCGCTTTGGCGATATCGATGTCAAACCCTTCCAGTTTGCCATCGGGTGTCGTAGAGCTGAACGGGGGGTAGGCGCCCTCTACGCCGATGCGAACTTTTTTCCAGTCTTTGGCCTGTACGGTTCCGGCAGCGCATATCAGCGCAAGAACTGCAACGACAACAAGAAGTTTTTTCATGGTTCCTCCTTTTTAATGTTGGTTTAACCGCCCGGGTATTGCGGTAAACCCTAAGATATTCCCCTGTCTAATGGGGAATGTGTGCCAGATTCAAAAAGCCTGCCAAACGGCCATTGGCCGTCGCTTAGCATGCGAAATCTGCGCAAAAGCTCTAATCTATTTACAATACGGCAACATAAAAAATATGAATGGGCGTGTCAAACAAAAAAGAACCGCGGATCGAATAATTCAGTATCCGCTTATTTGAAGCGCACGTTGACCAGATATAGACCCAGCAGAACGGTTAGGATTCCTGATGCTTTCATCAAAGAAATGGGTTCATTTAAAATGAGCGTGCCGGCAACGACTGTAAATACCGGAATCAGGTACATGGAGACGGCCACAGTGGAAGGTGGCAGATAACGCAAGCTCCAGTACCATATGCTGAAGCCGACGATGGTGCTCAGGATGCAGTAAATCAGGGCCAGCCACATTTGCAGACCCATATGCACAATGATTTGCATGTAGTCCGCAGAAAGGGTTGCAATCAGGAACATGGAGCTCAATTGGAACGAAGCCGCTATCATGACGACAGGAGAATGGCGTTTGACCAGGTCCTTGGTAATGATATTATTGGCAGCCCAGATAATCGGCGTCAACAAGACCAGCAGCAGGCTCACCCAATAAGTGGCCCCCCATGTTTCGCGCGAGAGGATCACCAGAGTGATACCGACCAGGGCAATCAAAATGCTAAGCATGCGCCTGGCCTTCCAGACCTCCTGCCCTATCAAAACCGCCATAATATAGGTGAACACCGGCTCTACGGCTGCAAACACAGCCGCTGTGCCGATCGTTATGTTTAAAATTGCAAAATTAAAGCAAACCATTGCCGTCAGGGGACCCAAGAGCGTGCACATTAAAAGCAGTTTAAGGTCTTTGCGAATGATCAGAAGCAATTCTGCGCGTTTGCGCAGCAAAACCCAAAAAAGCAGAACGGTTCCCGACAGTATAAAGCGGGTAAAAGAAAGCTCCGTGGGCGTCAGGACCACGAGCAATTTTTTCAGAAATACGGGGACCAAACCCCACGTGACCATCGTGAAGCATAAGCCGAGATAGGCGAGCAAGACAGGGTTTTTGAATCGTTGTTCAGATAAAGCGGCTATGTCATTATTCATACGGTGTCAGTTGTGCCATCGCTCCGGCGGCTGTTGGCATCATTGCTTTTAGGGGAGACAAATCAAAGAGAGTGTTCGTCAGTTTTATAGAACATTTAAATAGGGTGCTTCAAGGTCAAAAGAAGGATTTTAATGAAATATTAAATTTGACGAAAGGGCAGGCACAGAGAAAAATAACTTAGCAGAAATGAGCTAAATCTGAACCGGAGATGACCCTTCATGCAATGAAAGCCCCCCCTCTTTTATAGAAGGCGTTTCCCTCTGAAGGCTTTTAAAATGCCGTTTATGGGGTTACTTAGTTTAGTTGGCAGAGATGATATCCCCGGTTGCGTTATAAGACTTACAACTCTTCTGCTTTGGTGCTCCAGTTTTGCGGTGTAACCGTTATGTGGGTGACATCATCATGAATGTAGATTAGCATTTCGTGCCGAATCTGACGGTCATCTCTCCAGACGATATAATACTGGCCGCTTATATAATGGTAGGAGAGCCGTCTGCTCTCTAATGCCTTTAGCTCACCGGCGGCCATATTTGCCGGTCGCAGGGATTTAAAGGGATGATCAATCCAAAAAAGGCTATAAATCATCTTTTCACTGGAAGTATTTTCAAAGCGAATTGAAAAGTTCGCCGAAGCAACAGCCGGCAGCAAAACAATGATAAATATGATTGTAAATTTTTTCACTTTAATTATCTCCCTTATCTGCATTGAATTGTCGCCGATGGCAACCTATGCGGATTGAGCATGCTTTACGCTCTTAATAGATATATCGGCAAATTTGTTAAAATATTAAGAGGATATTGAGGATGCTGGTGAGATATTATCTTTATGGCAGATAAACGCAGCCTGCTAGGTCTAAAGCGTACAGGGCTTTTTTGATAATAGATGACCCTTAAAAGCGTTTTATTGACATCAACCTTTGTTTACAGTATTAAAAAGCCAGCTGAACAAGCATACAATCGTACACGCAATCAGAATTCAATCTCACATCAAAATCAGCTCTTTTACCAATTCTCTTTAATATTCACCTTTTGAACGTTGATCAGTTCCTCTGCTTCTTATTGTCTAATCCGATTTCCTTCAGGCTTTGAGCTATTAATCAGGCAAAGTAGAAGAAAAGAGTTTTTTAAATTTGCATTGATTCCATAATACCTTTTTTGTCAGGAGCAAGCAGAGCGATATCTTTTAGGCGCACCCAAACGTTATACCGATTGTCATAATAATGTTCCGAAAAAAGGATGGCGGCATAAGTGTTGTCGCAAAAAAAAGTCCCGCAACCGGAACGCTTTTTTGACAACCACTATAAAACGCCAAAAAACCTTAACACACAATGAAAGGAGCTAAGAGATGTCAAAAGTACTACGATGCAAAGATGTCGGTATGGATTGCGATTTTGAAGCCCGAGCCGAAACCGAAGAAGAGGTTTTAAAGCTAGCCGCCGAACATGCAGCGGCAACACATGATATGCAAGAGATACCGCCAGATGTTCTTGCAAAGGTGCGTGCGGCTATCCGTGACGCGTAATCAGGACTACAAAAATGAGCGTCTAACCAAACCCGTAGGCCAGCATAAACCCCATCTTTTAATTAGAGAGGTGGGGTTTTGATTTGAAAAAAGCATATGCAAAAAAGACGCAAAGCATAGAAGGAGATGTGGGCTGGGATTCGGTTAAAAAAATTTTACAGAAAAATTAATCAGGACAGCAAAAAATATCACAAAGCCGACCAGGGCGGCTAAGTATATGAAATATTTTATAAGCATTAAAAGAATTCTCAACATTGCCTATCCTTTTGCAGCATTTTCATAGACTTGAATCATATTCGCAGGCATCTGTTTCCCTGAAGAGAAAAGCGTTGGCTCAATTTTTGGACAGAGAAGCAAAAATGATTATCTTTGTTGCACATCAATATAATCTTCTCCACCGCATGTAAACAAATTAAAATACGATCTTATTAAAAAGGCATAGGAGGTAATTGATATGAGCAATCTGGCGCGGAAAACAAGCCTGGTGTTTGCGGCGGGCTGTCTGGGTGGTCTGCTGAACAGTCTGACGGTCTGGATCTTCGGCGAGCTTGGAATTACAGCGGCTCTGGGGGTAAGAATTGCCCCGCAGCTCACCCCGGCATGGCTATATCCCCGGCTGGTGTGGGGCGGCATTTGGGGCTTGCTGTTTCTTCTGCCGATGATGCCCACGCGCATCTGGTCGCGGGGATTTATCTACAGCCTGGGCCCAACCCTGGTGCAGCTTTTCATTGTTTTCCCGATGAAAGCCAATAAAGGCGCTATGGGTCTGGATTTGGGCTTGTTTACGCCTTTGTTTGTGGTTGTCTTCAACGCGATATGGGGCTGGGCTGCTGCGATCTGGCTGCGATGGACAGGCAAATAAGCCGTGCACCTATGCCGCAATTCTGTGATTCGGAATGATATTATGGAATCCGAAATAAATACCTTATGACTCAAACGTTCCATCAATGCAGGACGGGCATCGGCTTATGAGAATTAAGGTTATTCATATAAGCGCAGAACCGCGTCGGCAGTTCATCTTAATTGATGAGTCGACAATGACTGACCGGGGGCGCGTAAAAAATCAATAACCGCAAATCAGGGAGAAAATTAAAATGGCTGAATGGACTTTCGAGCCCGGGCACACCGCAGCTGAGTTTAGCGTGCGGCATATGATGGTAACCTATGTACGCGGGCATTTTAAAAATATTCACGGTACCCTGGAGTTTGATCCCCAGGATCCACAGGGTTCTGGATTAGATGTAAAAATCGAAGCGCGTGGAATCTGGTCCGGTGAAGCGGAACGCGACGACCATTTGCGCAGTGCGGATTTTCTTGATGCGGAAAACTATCCAGAAATTACGTTTACAGGTAGAGAGGTTAAGATTCTGGGTGCGCATGATTATATGGTCAGCGGCGATTTAACGATCCGCGGAGTATCACATGAGGCAACCTTGAACGTTAACTTCCTGGGGACATGGGAAACACCCTGGTGGGAGGATGGTGAGGACAAGGGCCCCAAAACCCGCGCAGGCTTTGTTGCCAGAACCAAAATCAATCGTCACGACTTTGGTGTGAGCTGGAACGCCCCGCTGGAAAAGGGCGGTATCGTCGTTGGCGATATGGTGGAAATCACGATCGATGCAGAAGCGATACTTAAAAGCATTTGATCACTGCGTATTATTTATTTCTGATGTCTTTTGACATTCAGGCCAGCTTTAGATATGCTATAGCCGATTTCCGCAAAGTGGAATTCTGGACGAATCATTGATGCTCGGGATTGCCCTTATACTCAACAGCTAACGAAGGGAATGGCGCCATGAAAGATTTGATCAGTTACATTGCCCAGGCACTTGTTGATCAGCCAGAACAGGTATCGGTTACGGAAGTTGAAGGTGGTCAGACGCTAATATTAGAGCTCCGGGTAGCCAAGGAAGATATGGGGAAGATAATCGGCAAACATGGAAGGACCGCGCAGGCCATTAGAACGCTATTGAGCGCAGCATCCGGCAAGGCCAAAAAGCGCATCGTTCTTGAGATCCTGGAATAACCGTTCCGGCGTGCCATTTGGGAGGACAATAATCGAGTCCTGTTCAAAAAAATTATCATCGTTCCGGACTACAGGGTGCCACTTTGACAAATGGATCTATCCTTTAGAACGAAACCGGCCCGCCAATTAAGCACGGCCCTTTATTGATTGATGGGATGATAAAACCCTCATACAAAAAAACCAAGCTCACTTCTTTTCGACCCTTTACGAGACATCACCTGTCAGGCGTCAAAAGAAATTCTTGACATATCACCTGAGAATACCAAGTTTTATGATGTGCACTAACGTGCTTTAACGGTATACCCGGGGGGTGGTTCACAATTCATGTGAGCCGCCCTTTCTTATTTGACATATAATTTCAAGTTATTATTTTATATTTGAGTAGATGTCGCTTCTGCAGCCTACAGTTCTTCATCTGCTCTCCTCCTTAACGGGCGACTCTTTGAGCCGCCCTTTTCTTTTAAAAGGAGATGGCGAAAATTGTCAAATCTACTCTATGTAGCGACCGCAAAAGGTGTATGCATCAGCCTTCGAAAAGACGGGAAATGGCACCAGGTCGAAGAGGCCCTGAAAGGTCAATTTGTAACGAGTGTTGCTGTCTGCAAGGATTTTGTTCTGGCCGGCACTAAAGACGGTATCTGGCGGTCGCTCGATGGCGGCAAAAATTGGACGGTAGCCGATACCCATCTTACGATACGGCACGTGCGCTGGTTGGCCTGCCCGGCCGGGAGCTCGACCTTTGCGCTGGCCGGCACAGAACCGGCCGCTATCTTTGTTTCCCACGATGGTGCCGATACCTGGACAGCGTGTCCGGAGGTCGCAGAATTACGCGACCAATTCGGCTGGTTTCTGCCCTACTCGCCCGAAGCGGGATGTGTGCGCGGATTTGCAACTTTTGACGCTGGAGTTGAAAGGGAACGGGTATATGCTGCGATTGAGGTGGGCGGTGTTCTAATTTCCAACAACAGCGGCAACAACTGGCACCTGGTCGAAGGTAGTGACGGCAAGCCAGACATGAATCGCGACCTGGGCATGTTGATTCACCCGGATGTACACTCGATCAGCGTTCATCCTTCTTCACCTGATCTGGTGACCGCCCCCACTGGCGGCGGGCTCTATCGTTCTGATGATTGCGGTCGAACCTGGAACTGCCTCTACACCTGCTATTGCCGTGCTGTGTGGGTGAACCCCGATGACCCTCAACACCTCATTTTCGGCCCGGCCGACGGCGTATCGTTTAACGGACGCATCGAAGAATCCCATGATGGCGGTCAGACTTGGCATCTAGCCTCCAAAGGCATGCAAGTTCCCTGGCCGCAACACATGGTGGAACGGTTTTGCCAATCACAGAAAGAACTGTTAGCAGTGCTTTCCAACGGCGAGCTTTGGTCCACGAAGACTGAGGCGCTCGAGTGGCATCATATTCTGTCGGACATCAAGGGGATCCATGCAATAGCGGCAGGTAATTAATCGCTTCATTCATCAAACTGCGTAATGAAATAACCAGGCGGAAGTAGTGTTTCATCCCCCGCCTGGTCTTGTCGCTGGGAAAACCCGTTCACGACTTTGACTTTTGGGCCTTGGTTTTACCTTTAGCAACTTTAGGCTTTTTCTGAGACGTCTTTTTCTGACCGATACAGCCGCAGCCACAATCGTTCTTTTTGTCAGCCATGCTCATCACCTCCTTTCTGTTTTTTGATTAAGTATTTTAGCAATCACTTAAATTTATGCTTAAAAAATTTTGAAGCTGTCTAATAAATAGTAGATTACCTTTACGGGCACAAACAAAACTGCTGCATTTTTGAGATCGCTTCTATTTAATTATCGTCGGCTTTCAGTTCTTTTATGCGCTCACGAACAATTCTAAGCTCATTTTGGATTTCCCGCTCATATTTTCGCAAAGATTCCAAACTTGAGTCCGCCAGATCTTTTTCTCTGAAATCACCGGATCCCTGACAGCCGCAAGTGCAGATCTCAGCCAGGGCCTCTCCGCAGTTTTCCAGGGCCTTTTCATCAATTGAATAGGGAATCCAGTAACCATTGCGTTCGCTTCTAACAAAACCCGCCTGACGCAGGATTTTTAGATGCTGGGATACCGCTGCCGGTGTAACGCCTACCCGTTCGGCAATCTTTTTAGCGCCAAGCGGGCCCTCGGATTTTAACAGCTCAATTATTTTAACCCGGGTTTCAACCGCCAAAGCTTTAAACATTTCAGAAGGTTCGAAATTCATGGCATTTCGTTTCTAAAAGATTAAGTATTTTAGTATATACTTAAATAATATCTGTTCGAAAATTTGTCAAGCTTTTTTTTAAGTTGAAAACCAAGCGTCTATTTTTTGATCGGTCATATAAAACTTGACAAGTTAATACGACCGGTCTACTTTGTGTTCACCGTGGGATTGCCTATTACCCTCTCTGATAGGAGCATTGAATGCAGACAACCACTAAAGACAAGATCGTCGAGATCGGTGCCGAAATTATCCATCAAAAAGGATATCACCATACGGGCATTCAGGAAATCCTGAATAAAGCCAATGTGCCCAAGGGCTCTTTTTATAATTATTTCAGAAGCAAAGAAGATTTTGGTCTTCAGATCATCGATCGTTTTCTGAGCCACTTTGACCAGATGGCCAAAGACATTTTAGAGAACACATCAATCGCACCCCTTAAGCGTATCGACCGGTTTTTAATTGCCTCTATGGATCATTTTCAAAGCACGGATTATACGGGCGGCTGCCCCATCGGCAATCTGGCCCAGGAAATGGGTGACCTGAGTTCGGCGTTCCGCAAAAAATTGAGTGCGGCCATGGATTCGATGGTTAAGGCTTATTCCAAAGTACTGGCAGAAGCACAGAGGGTCGGCGAACTATCGGAAAACCTGGATGTAACGGCCACAGCTTATTTTATCGTGGCTGGCTGGCACGGGGCGATTATCCAGATGAAGTTGGTCAAAGATCTGGCGCCTCTTGAGAATCACCGTCAATTTATATCTGATTATATTTTAAAAATGTGAAACCACCTTTGGAACACCCCCCAAACCGGAAAGGGGACAATGATGAAATCCGATAAAAGCAAAACAAATGACGAGCTGATCCGGGAGTTAAAAACCCTCAAAAAAAAATTAGAAGAACACACAACCTCCTTTGAAAAAGAATGCCTGGAGCGGGGGCGCACCGAGGAAGCGCTTCGCCTGGCTCAGGTCATCATCGACAACAGCCCGGTAATTCTCTTCCGGCGGGTAGCCGGCGATAAACCCAAGCTGGTGTATGTTTCCGACAACATCCGCCAGATGGGGTATACCGCCCAGGAGTTTCTCGACGACAAGATCCATTTTAAAGACATTGTCCACCCGGATGATTTTGACCGCGTCGCTGAAGAGATCAGGCAGTATGCGGAAGAAGACCTGGAAGAATATACCCAGTTTTACCGGATCATGACCAAAGACGGCCAGGTCCGCTGGGTTGAAGACCAGACCTCGGTGGTGCGGGACGATAAGGGCAATAAAATATTTAACCAGGGCCTGCTGGTGGACATTACCCGCCGCAAGCTGGCGGAAGAAGAGGTGCGCAGAAGCGAAGAAAAATTCCGCCGCATCGTAGAAACGGCCGGCGAAGGCTTTATCCTCATGGATGAAAACTTAAAAATCGCCGAAGTCAACGACGCCTACTGCAATATGCTGGGTTATTCCCGCGGAGAAATTATTGGCAAAACCCCCTTTGATCTGGCCACCGAGGAATTCAGACAGTTTATGACCCGCAACCGGGAGGAGATTCTTGCCAAGGAATATCGGGAGTTTGAAGGATCTGTAGTGGCTAAAAACGGTCGTCATGTACCGATTCTCGTTCATGGAAACACCCTCAGGGATGATCGGGGAGACGTCATCGGAAACATGGCTTTTATAACCGATATGACCGAGCATAAAAAGGCTCTGGCGCTGGCCGGCGAAGTGCAGAAAAGTCTGTTGCCCCAGAGCAAACCGGACGTTCACGGTCTGGATATCGCCGGCCGCAACGTATCCTGCGACGAAATCGGCGGTGATTATTTTGATTTTCTGTGGCGGCGCGAAAATCCGGATGGTCCGTTTACCGTCGCGGTGGGCGATATCACCGGCCATGGGGTGGACTCCGCACTTTTGATGACATCGGCCCGGGCGTTTTTACGCATGCGCGCCTCACAGCCCGGAACCATGACGGAAGTCATCACGGCCATGAATCGTCACTTAACCCAGGATGTACTTGAAACCGGCCGGTTTATGACGCTTTTTTATTTGACCGTGGATCCGCAAAAAGACGCTATTGAATGGATACGGGCCGGCCATGATCCGGCCATTCTTTATGATCCGCAGCAGGACACCTTTGAGGAGCTCAAAGGTTCGGGAGTGGCCCTGGGTGTAAATGCCGCTTTTGAATACGCCGCAAACCTTCGCATGGGTTTAACCAACGGACAGATCATCGCCATCGGCACCGACGGCATCTGGGAAGCATTTAATACAAAAGGAAAGATGTTCGGCAAACAGCGTTTTAGGGACATCATCCGCCAGAACGCGAAAAGAGGCGCCGACGACATCCTCAATGCGGTTTACCATCAAATCAATCAATTCATTGAGGGGCAGAAAACCGAGGATGATATCACTTTGGTCATCATAAAGGTGAATACCTGAATCTTGTATGAAAATTAATGAGAAGTTGAGATTATTTTTAGAGGATGAAAATCATTTTATCTCATCAATTTTCACCCTGCGGGCGAGCCGGAGGCTTCCATCTGCTGCGTTATTAATGGCGAAGCATAGTTTACTATAGCTTCGCCCTGAAGTGCCTTGCATATGAAAGCCTCCGACTCGTGCAAGATTCAGGGAAAAAACCGCAAATGAATATCAAACCTACAGATTTATTAAATCAAATCGAACGAAATATATTTGATAACATCCAACTAGATGATATATAGCCATAATACGTATTGAATTTCCTTTTCCGACTGATCTGATGCTGGATTTCATGGGTTGAAACGGACCACATTCGGGTGTTCTTATCACACGTCTATCATCGGCCTAAATCTAAACGCTTATCTTATCGCAAGGTTGAGGCATTAAAGCATGATGCTTGAATACTTTAAAGACCTTGAATCGGGAATTAAGGCCAAGCTAACTCAAGAACCTGAGCGTCCAAATCCCAGAAAGAAATATGCGCTGGGCGTTGCCCGGCTGGGATATCGCCTGTACGCCGGCAGTCATCGGGTGGCTTGGTGTGGAATCGGTGTTCCATTTGATCTGCTTAGTGCTATGGGGATTACCTCGTGTTTCGTGGAGTTTGTTGGAGGCATGCTGGCATCAACCGGAATGGCTGATGCCTACCTTGAGGAGGCCGAAAAGGCGGGCTTTATCGGAGATACCTGCGGCTACCATCGGGCAGTCATTGGTGCCGCTAAAAGAGGGATTATGCCTGTTCCGGACTTTTTAATCGCCACTAGCAGTCCATGTTCGGGCGGTCTGGCGATTATCGAAAATCTGGCGCGCATGTTTAAAAAGGATTTATTTGTTTTAAATGTGCCTGACAGAGATTCAGAAGAAAGTGTTCGCTATCTGGCGGATCAAATAAAAGATATGGTTGCATTTATCACCCAGCATACGGGTGAGCCTCTTGATAAAGCGCAATTACGCAAAGCCATCGAAAGAACAAACCGGGCAAGGAAAGTAATGGATGAAATGTATCAGCTTGCCCAAAGCGTTCCCTCACCCACAAATGGTCGTGTTCTCACCAATTTTGGTATTATCATGCCGTTATTTTTAGGGACCGAAACTGCCGTTGAAATCGCGCAGGCTTACAAAGACGAATTTCAAGCCAGAATCGAAAATGGCGTTGCAGGCGTTCCTGGCGAACGGCTGCGATTGATGTGGGCCCAAGCGCGTATTCAATTTAAAAATCCGATAGTCGAATTTTTAGAAAAAGAATACGGTGCAAATATCGTTGTGGATGAATTAAACAATATCTTCTGGGAACCCATTGATCCCGATGACCCTTATACCGGATTTGCCCGACGCACGATTTCGCTGCCCGTAAACGGAAACGTCAATCGACGCATCACGCAACTCCAAAAATTGGCAAAAGCATATAAACTGGATGGCGTTATTAATCCATGCCACTGGGGCTGCCGGCAGGCTACAGGAGCCAGAGGTCTGGTTAGCAATGGGTTAAAAGAAATTGGTGTGCCGGTGCTAAATCTTGAGGTGGATACCGTGGATACACGAAATTATGCCGAGGGTCAACTTAAAACCCGCATCGAAGCCTTCATCGAAATGCTCCTGAGCCGGTCCCGCGCTGGCATTCGCCAGTAAAAATCAATCCATTGCCTTTGATAGGATCTGCCGAATCGGTTCTGCTTCAAGAAAACCTTCTCTGAGTTCGCGGTTGGAGATGCGGTTTGCCGTCTTGAGAACTATTTCAGCGGCCATCCCCCATTGTTCATGTGCTTCGCTGTGTCGGCCCAGCTGCTTAAATACGGATGCAAGTGATGCATGTGCCTGCCAGAGCTGGCGCGGATTGCCCACCTTTTTAAGAATATCAATTGCCTTTCCTAAATTCGGAATGGCACTTTCAGCTTGGTTGCGATGAACTTGAATTTCTCCGAGAAGACGCAAAAAACTTCCCTGTCTCTTTTTGGCGTTGCGTGCGCGTGCTGTTTTGATGCCGTCTTGGACCATCTGATTGGCTCTATCAAGCTCGCCCCGCCGTAAAAAAATTTGAGCCGCCAGATAATTCATGCGAGACACCCACTGGTGACGAAGCATATCAAAATCTTGACTGTCTGATTCTTTCTTAAAGGACTCCATAAGCTCCCAGGCGAGGTCCAAGTCGCCCCGGTCAAAAAGATTTTCCATCAGATTGACAGTGGTTTGGGCGAGTATTTCACCATACAGGCCCCGGCCCATGGGATATTCTTCCATTTGCAGGCGGACAATCTCCTCACTTCTCTGATTGAATTTCCAGGCATATTTGTGCTGATGGATCTCCCCGTAACAATAACCCAGGCAGTTGTTAAATGACCCCAGGCGGATAGAAGCACCGAGTTTTTCAAAAATTTCAATTCCATCCTTAAAAAGAGCGAGGCTGTCTTCAATCCGTCCGATTTCTGCCAAAGACAAACCTCTCAGCAGGATCAGATTCATGAGTGGATTCATGGCAAACGAGTTGCGTAAAGATTCAAACATGCCTTCAGTCAACTCAACGGATTTTTCAGGATTGCCCAGCAATCTCTCCGTAAATGACCGTGCCATGTGGGCCGTATATAGCGGAAATGATTTTCCGCTTTCCGCTGCCAGCAGCTCTGCACGAATTGCCGTCTGACGGGCTTCGGCCAAATCGCCGTAAATACCCTGGCGATGGCCCAAATTCGACAAAGTGATACTCTCCAGTTCCTTATCCTCCTTTTCTTGGGCCCAATCAATCGCCTCTTTCAGGATTTGTTCTGCTTCGGCTCTTTGTGGCCACATAAACATCATGGAAGTCAGTCCGATCAATCCTTTCCTCTCATAATCCACCTTGCCATGCTGCCGGCTGATGTCGATAATCCGTCTGAATCCACCGGCGGCAGTGTCGATGTCACCAATGTTAAAGCCGGCTCGTGCCTGTCCGCGATACAGCCGCAACTGCTGTTCGGGATTCAATTCAATGCCTGATGTATTTATGAGCCCAACCGCTTTTTTAAAAAACTCATCTGCTGCCTGGACGGCATTATGTTTATTTGATTTTTCACCCGCCAGAATCAAATAATCGACAGCTTTTGCATGGTCGCCACTTTTTCCGTAATGATGAGCGAGCACTTCGTATTGCTCTTCAAGCCGATCAGCGAACATCTCTTCTATTGATTGGGCGATACGCCTATGGATTTTCTCGCGCTTTTGCTTTAGTGCTGTTTCGTACGACATCTCCTGGGTGAGTGCATGTTTGAAAATAAATGTGGATTGAGGAAATATCCCGCTTTCATAGAGAAACTCCATATCCTTTAAAACGGAAAGATGAACCAGCAATTCCTTTTCAGGAATACCCATAACGCGCTTTATCAACTCGTATCTAAACTCTCTTTCGATCGCAGATGCAGATTGAAGCACTTCTTTGGAATCTTCATTGAGCGAATCTATCCTTGCCATGATGACGTCCTGGATCGTTGAAGGAACAGTCACGGATTTGATATCTTTGGTCAAATAAACCTTTTTGCCTTTATGCTCTAATACGCCTATTTCCTCTAGCGATTTAAGAAACTCCTCGATGAAGAAAGGCACACCTTCGGCTTTTTCCAAGATAAACTCCGTTAGGGCGATATCGATTTCCTTGGCGTCCAACAGGCTAGTCGCCATTTCAAAACTCTCTTTATTCGAAAGCCGATTCAAATTCACCTGACTATGATATGACCTTCCACCCAAGATATAGATAAACTCAGGCCGATAGGTAAAAATCAAGAGCACTCTTGCTCCGGATATGCTTTCCGAAATATATCTCAGTATGTCTTTTGAATCCTTGTCCATCCAGTGAAGATCCTCAAAGATCAGGATTAGAGGTCGTATATCTGATCCTTGAAGCACGATTCGTTTGATCGCATCAATGATTCTTTCCTTGCTTGCCTCCGGACTCATTTGGACCCGCTCAACTTCTGGGCTCTTAACGGAAAGGAGTTCAAGAAAATAAGGAAGCGTCGAAGCTTCATCTACTTCCAGAAGCTTCAAGCCTCTCTTAATTTTTTCTCTAATCTCCAAATCCGTATCTTCTTCATGTAAGTTAAAGTTTGACTTCAAGATATCAATTACCGGATGATAAGCTACGCCTCGACTGTAAGAAAGACACTTGCCCTCCAAAAAAATAACGTCTTCATTCGCCAGAGCTTTTCTAAACTCGTATAAGAGCCTTGATTTACCCATCCCGGCTTCGGACACAATAGATAAAGCCTGTCCTTTTCCTTCTTTGGACCGCTCAAAACCATCAAGCAGTAAATTAAGCTCCCGTTCTCTTCCTACAAAAGGGGTCAGACCTCTCTCAGCGGCGACCTCAAAGCGAGTTCTTCTGGTACTAGGAGCCAAAACTCTGTATGCCTTTACGGGCTTTTCCCGGCCCTTTACCTTCTTTTCCCCTAAAGCTTCAAATCTGAAGAATCCCTCCGTAAGCTTGAATGTCTTTCCAGTCACATATGTGGAGCCCGGCTCAGCCAGCTTTTCCATTCTGGATGCTAAATTCACCGTATCGCCCACAGCCTTGAATTCCACC
>JASFTL010000003.1:0-25583 GCA_050053555.1 Desulfobacterales bacterium | reverse complement strand
CTTTGCGGGTTTCATCTTTTTCAGCCGAAATATCTTCTAATACCAGATTTGAAAATTCTTCGCGGGTATAGCCATACAGTTGCTGAGCGGCCATATTGACTTCTTCAAAGGCTAACGTTTCGGCATCAATGACCAAGATGGCGTCGGACTCGCTCTCAAAAAGCTGGTGATATTTTTCCTCGCTGTCCCTTAACTTTGCCTCTGCCTGTTTATGCTGTTGCTCCAGATGGATGCGATCCAGGGCATTATCAACAGTATTCAGCAATTCGGTGGGCTCAAAGGGTTTTCGGAGGTAATCGTAAGCGCCCTTGCGCAGGGCCTTAACCGCCGATTCCACGGTGACTTCTCCGGTCATGACAATGACCAGGGTTGCCGGAAACTCCTGACCGATAAGATCCATGACCTGGTAGCCGTCCATGTCCGGCAGTCCGATATCCTGCAAAACCAGATCGACCGGATTTTGACTCAAATACGCAATCGCCTGCTGGCCGCTACCGGCGGTGATGAGTTTTAGGTCCTCGCGGCGCAACAATCGTTTCAGATAGCTGGTGAATCCAGGATCATCTTCGACAATCAGGATGGTATAGGTGTCGGACATTAAAAATCTCTGCTTGCCATAAAAAAGTGGTTTAAAGGACAGCAGGCGCCTAAATGCGTAATATGGCTGTCGGAAGCTCTTGGGAGATTTACCGGGCACCTGTGCCGCAACAGATTTTAGCAGGAATCATGCCAAATCGAGGAGGGTGGATTCATAAATAATTGCAGATAGTTGGATGAAAATATGATTACAGTTGAAGGGTGCTGAATAGGCAAAATCTTCCCATTGGGGTTTGGAGGAGGGGGCCGGTGTCGTATTCCCTGGAATATTTATCAAGGTTGATTTTATCCTGAGGCTTTAGCCGCAGATAAGCGCCTCAACTTTTTGGGACAGGGCTTTTAAGTTGAAGGGTTTCTGGATAAATCCGCTGCAACCGTATTTTAATTTTTGACTGGCCTGGTCGCGTAAACTGCAGCCGCTTGATATCAGGACTTTAACGTCGGGTTTAATTTCTTTCAGGAGTTCATAGGCACATTCCCCATCCATTTCAGGCATTCGCAAATCCAAAATGACGAGGTTAACCCGTGATTTGTGCGCTCTGAATATGGCAATCGCTTCTTTCCCGTTTCGGGCCTTAAAAACGGAGTAGCCTATTTTCTCGAGCATTCGCGTGCCGACATCCAATACGATCTCTTCGTCGTCTACAAGCAGAATCAGACCTTTATTTTTTGAGGGTTCGCCGGACGATATCATCATGATCCCCTTTAGATCGGTAAAATGAAACGGAACGTGGACCCTTTGTTTTGGCCGAATTGAATTTGAAACAGATTACCAGAAAAATCGAGAGGGCTTAATACCAAAAGATTGACAGAGTAATGCCAGCATTAAACTGGTATCACTACGGGAAGGATTGCAGGTGGGTCTGAAGATTTCGTTTTTTATTTGTCAGGCCCATTTTTTTTCGAATATTGCTCCGGTGAAATGCCACGGCTTTGGCGGATACGTTGAGCATGGCGGCGATCTCTTTGCTCGTTTTGCCGTGTTTGACCAAATCGGCTATTTGAAGTTCGGCTGGCGTTAATGCCAGATAATTTGAAGAAAGCGTGTTTGCCAGCGGCGAGACGAGATCATTGAGATTTGATTTGATGATATCCAAATAGGTTCGGCTCTGCGCCTCCAGCCTGCCGCTGTCCAGCTTTTCCAGATACGGAAACACAAGTTTCTTAATGTTGGCCAGCAGGTTTTCTTCCAATTCACGCTTTTCTTGCTCGCGGTGTTCGAGCAGCACTTTCAGGGCGGTGTTGACTTCTTCCAGATGCCGGGCTTGCTGCTCCAGCTTTTTATCTTTTTCTTTGAGGGCGTTTTCAGCCTTTTTACGATCGCTGATGTCGGTTACAATACCCAGGATGGCTTGATCGCCCTCGAAATTTATCAACTTCGTCGTATTAATAACCTCAAAGATTTGGCCCCTTTTATTGATAAGGCTATACTCATAGGGTTCAACTTCTTGACCGGCACTGTGCTTTTTGAAACTGGATGTGACCGTTTCAATGCTTTCGGGTGCGATCAGCGTGAGGAAATCAAACTCGGGTGCATAAAACTCATCCTTTTTATACGCCATCATTTCCTCACATTTTTGATTCACATAGACAACCTTGCCGCCCTTGTTGATAAAAATCATATTCGGCGATTGTTCGGCAACCGTTCGAAATTTTTCTTCAGACTCACGCAAGGCTTTCTCTGACTGTTTTCGGTACGACAGATCTCTAATGGCCACCACCCGAACCTCGCGGCCCTGATATTTTATGTGCTTCGCATGCGCAACGATCGGGAACTTGTCCCCGTTCTTTCTTTTGCCCGTTGCTTCATAAGGTTTTGACGACTTAGACGCGATTTGCTTTTTGACGAATTCAACCGATTCTGGGGCAATAACTTTGGGAACGACCTGATTTCCGAGCAATTCTTTTGGTTTATACCCAAACATTTTGAAAAATTGGTCGTTGGCTTTCAGCAGAACACCGTCTTGATGGATGATGATGGCCTCAAAGGCAGCCTCTGAAAGCAATCGAAACCGTTCCTCGCTTTCGTGCAATAATTCTTCAGCCAGCCGTTGTTCAGCAACGTCTTTAATAAAAACGATTCGGACCCCGGTATCCAAAAGGAGGGATGAGAACCGGCAAAGACTTTTCTCTCCTTTTTTAGTTGTTATAATGGCTTCCCTTTCGCGCAGCTTCTTCTCGGAAGCGGACTTTTTGCGCTCATCAATGACCAGCTTGCGGTACGCTTCATCCGGATACAATTTTTCAATCCAGGTGTTAACATCCGGGATTTCTTTTTGGCGATAACCTGAAATCCGTTCCAGTTGTGAATTAAAAATTAATATGCGGCCCGTATCATCATGGACCATGATTCCATAGGGGGCGGATTCGATGCAAAGGTTATAAAACTGTTCACATTGATCCTGCGCGTCATCGGATGCTTGGTTTGCGGCAACTTTTACTTCGAGTTCTTTGATTTTTGCTTCCAATTCCTTGCGGCTGGGTTTTGTCTTCATATCGTCGCCTTTAACTAGATCATCCACTTCTGAGCGTCTTCATTAAAATTTAATATTATTTAAGTATCTTATAATTTTTATGCTCAAAGTTGTCAAGACGGACCACGTCAGCTTGCGGCTTGGCTGGGACTGAAAAACGGCTTTATGGGATATTTAGGCGAAATCATTGAGGAATACAGTCATTTTAGTAAAAAAAATGAGGCGTTATGAACCTTACGATGACGGCGCAGTGATTTTTTCGTTTATCCTTGACAGAAATCTGCAAGTTGTTTATAAGAAGGCCTTTTGGCCTAATCTTCAATAATTTTGAACAGATTTGCTGCCTATACAAGGCCCCTTAGGAGCTTTTATGGGACACCGTCTGAAAGGACTTATCGAAAAGAAAAAAAGCGACATCATTAAAAACTGGTTTGAATCCACCATTCAGACCTATACACCGGATACCGCGCTATTTTATAAGGGTCAGAAGGATCAATTCGGCAATCCAGTCGGTAGCATTACATCCAAAGGGATTGCGTTTTTGATGGATCAGCTGCTCGATTCTTTTGATCCGGATGCGATCAAAGCCTATTTGGATCCCATCATCCGAATCCGTGCCATCCAGGATTTTACCCCTTCTCAAGCTACCGGGTTTATTCTCTTATTAAAAAAAGTTCTTCGTGAAAATCTAGCATCTGATCTCCAAAATGCCGCTACGGCCACGCAATTATTGAAGTTTGAGTCCAAAATCGACCAGTTGTGCCTGCTGGCTTTTGATTTGTATATGGATTGTAAAGAAAAACTATATGAGATTTCGGCCAACGAGACACGCAATCGAACCTTTAGAGCATTTGAGAGAGCAGGTTTAATTGTCGACATCTCGCAGAAACCAAAGAAGATGAAAGACACTAACCGTTAATTCTTATGATGGAGGTTACCGTTCGTCGGTGAAGCCGACTGTCCGGACCTCAGAGTGAGGTGCTGTTAAATGAATTTAAGGTACATCATTCCTCTGATTGCCGTTATCCTTCTTTTTTTAATTGCCTTTCTGGGCGCTCAGGTGTCGGCACTCCAATACGTGTTCGGGATTGTCATACCCTATCTGGCGATTATCATCTTTGTGCTGGGATTTGCGGCCCGAGTGATTGGTTGGTCGCGTTCAGCAGTGCCATTTAAGATTCCCACCACCGCCGGCCAGCAAAAATCGCTGCCCTGGATCAAGCACGCCAAGTTTGATTGTCCGGAGAAAACGTGGCAGGTGGTGGTACGAATGGCCTTGGAAATTCTGACCTTTCGATCACTGTTTCGCAACACCCGCATGAAATTAAAAGAAGGCGGACGAATTTCCTACCAGCTGGAGCTTTTTTTGTGGCTGGGGGCCTTGGCCTTTCACTATGCTTTTTTGGTGGTAATGATCCGGCATTTGCGGTTTTTTATCGAGCCGGTGCCGTTTTTTGTCCAACTGGTTGAAAATATAGACAGTTTTTTCAGGTTCGAAATCATATATCCGGCCTTTAAATTCGGCGTGCCCGGCGTTTATATTTCCGGTTTTGTGTTGCTGGCTGCTGTCGGCTACCTGTTTTTACGCAGATTGTTCGTGCGGCAGGTCAAATATATTTCAATCGCTTCCGATTATTTTCCGCTATTTCTGATTTTCGGCATCGCGCTTAGCGGTATATTTATGCGCTATTTCACCAAGATAGATGTGACCGCCGCCAAAGAGCTGACCTTAGGCCTGGTCACCTTCCGGCCCAGCATTCCAGAAGGAGTCGGCGCCGTATTTTTCGTGCACATCTTTTTAGTCAGCATCCTGCTGGCCTATTTCCCGTTCAGCAAATTGATGCATCTGGGCGGGATCTTCCTGAGCCCGACGCGTAATATGACCACCGATACGCGTGCACGGCGGCACATCAATCCCTGGAATTACCCGGTACCGGTGCATACCTATGATGAGTATGAAGATGAATTCCGGGAAAAAATGGTAGAAGTAGGGCTGCCGGTTGAAAAAATGCCGGAACCCGCGCCCGCAGAGGAGCCGGCTTCAGATTCAGAGTCAGAGCAAGCAGAGGAAAAGGAGTAACGTATGGCAGATGAAACCCCAAAACCTGAAGAACTCATTCAGATCGATCACCGTCCGCCCAAAACGGACTGGATGGAAGTTCCGGCCAATATCCGCAAAGGGATGTATTGTTACGCCTCTAACCCGAAAAGCGTCGAATACGTCGGACTTCCCCATGCCAGGGAATGGAACCCTTTAGATGAAGACTGGAAGCTGCCGGAAAACTGGCAGCAAATTCTGCATGAAGGCTTCAAAGAACGATTGGAAAAATTTCGATCCTTTAAGGTCTTTATGGACATTTGCGTGCGCTGCGGGGCCTGCGCCGATAAGTGTCATTACTTTATCGGAACCGGAGATCCTAAAAACATGCCGGTGCTGCGGGCAGAGTTGCTGCGATCCGTCTATCGCAACGACTTTACCCGCATGGGCAAAATTTTAGGAAAAGTAAACGGGGCCCGGCCCATGACCGTCGATGTGCTCAAAGAGTGGTGGTACTATCTGTTTCAGTGCTCCGAATGCCGGCGCTGTTCGCTGTTCTGCCCATACGGTATTGATACGGCCGAGATCACCATCATGGGCAGGGAATTGTTGAACCTGCTGGGTCTAAACATTGACTGGATCGCCACTCCGGTGGCTAACTGTTACCGCACCGGAAACCATCTGGGCATCCAGCCCCACGCCTTTAAAGATATGCTCGATTTTTTTGTAGAAGACATCGAGGAGATCACCAGTGTTCAGGTCGACTATAATATTAATAAAAAAGGCGCCGATATTCTGTTTATTACCCCATCTGGAGATGTGTTTGCCGATCCGGGGACCTATACCGCCATGGGCTACTTGATGCTGTTTCAATATTTAAAGGAAAAATACGGACTTGATGTGACCTGGAGCACCTATGGCTCGGAGGGCGGCAATTTCGGATTTTTTACATCCCACGAGACCATGAAACGTCTCAACGCCAAGATGTATTCCGAAGCTAAACGGCTGGGTGTTAAATGGATTCTGGGCGGAGAATGCGGCCATATGTGGCGGGTGATCAACCAGTATATGGACACCATGAACGGGCCGACCGATTTTCTCGAAACGCCGGTTTCACCCATTACCGGAACCCAGTTTGAAAATGCCAGATCCAATAAAATGGTACATATCGCCGAGTTTACATCCGATTTAATCAAACACGGCAAGCTCGAGCTGGATCCCAGCCGCAACGACCATTTAAAGGTGACCTTTCATGATTCCTGCAATCCGTCCCGGGGTATGGGGATATTTGAAGAACCCCGCTACGTCATTCAAAATGTGTGCAATCATTTTTATGAAATGCCGGCCAATACCATCCGCGAAAATACGTTTTGCTGCGGCAGCGGTGCGGGTTTAAACGCCGGAGAGGACATGGAACTGCGGATGGCCGGTGGTCTGCCCCGCGCCAATGCCGTCAGATATGTTCACGAAAAATTCGGCGTTAACATGCTGGCATGCATATGCGCCATTGACCGGGCAGCCCTGCCGCCGCTGATGGAGTACTGGGTGCCTGAGGTTGACGTCACCGGGCTGCATGAACTGGTAGCCAATGCCCTGATCATGCCCGGAGAGAATGAACGGTCCACGGACCTGCGGGGCGAAGACATACCGGGTCGTGAAGTCGTCGAAGAAGTTGAAGAAGGTGAATCAGAGGATGAGTCGGAGGAACAAGCTGATGAATAATAAAACGCTGATCATCACGGGAGTGGTCATTTTTTTGATCATCGTATTGTTTCCATTCTGGTACATGCGCGGAAAGGCCGCCCCGGCACCGGAGCCGGTACTGACGCCTAAGGCCAAGGCGGCCTTGGCGTGTGTGCGCTCCACAGAGTACATGAAATCCGAGCACATGCAGCTGCTGGATGTCTGGCGGGATTCAGTGGTACGCGAAGGCAAACGAATCTACGTCAATCCCCAGGGAAAAGAATTTAACATGAGTCTGAGCAACACCTGTCTGGACTGTCATTCCAACAAAGCTGAATTTTGCGACCGCTGTCACGATTATGCTTCAGTCAGGCCCTACTGCTGGAGTTGCCATATTGATAACCCCAAGGAGAAAACATAATGGATAGCAGCAGAAGACGCATATTACAGTTGCTGGGAGTTTCTGCTCTGGCGCTAACCACCAGGCCGGTTTTGAATGCCTTCGCCAAAGAAGCCCAGGCGGCCGAGGCTGAGGCCGTGATTAAAGAAGGGGCTAAAGCGCTGAAGGCCAAACAGTGGGCCCTGGTCATCGATACCCATAAGGTCGAATCCGAAGCTGATCTGGAGCCTCTGATCGAAGCCTGCCACAAGGTTCACAACGTTCCGGCCTTGCAGAACAAACGCCATGAAATTAAATGGATCTGGGGCACACATTACCACAATGCTTTTCCGGGCAAAGCGGCAAGATTTTTAGCCGAAGAGGTTGAGCATCGCCCGTTTCTGGTTTTGTGCAATCATTGCGAGAATCCGCCTTGCGTGCGGGCCTGTCCCACCAAAGCTACTTGGAAACGCGAATCCGACGGCATCGTGCTTATGGATTTCCACCGCTGCATCGGATGCCGCTTCTGTATGGCGGCCTGTCCGTTTGGCGCTCGAAGCTTCAACTACCGGGATCCGCGGCCGTTTATTGCGGAAGTCAACAAAAAATTTCCAACCCGCATGAAAGGGGTTGTCGAAAAGTGTAATTTCTGTGCCGAACGCTTGGCGGTGGGTCAATTGCCGGCCTGTGTGGAGGCTTCCAGCGGCGCGCTGACTTTCGGGGACTTATACGATCCCGCCTCGCAAGTTCGCGAGCTGATTAAATCCAATTACACCATTCGTCGTAAACAGACGCTGGGAACAGAGCCCTGTGTTTACTACATCGTATGAGGTGAATAATGCTTGAATTAGCGCTTAAAGGCGGCAAAAAATACTATGGCTGGATGACCTTTTTAGTGGTCATTATGGGAGTCGGTTTTCTGTTATACTTAAAACAGCTTGATTTTGGATTGGGGATTACCGGCTTGAGCCGGGATGCTTCCTGGGGATTTTACATTGCCAACTTTACCTTTCTGGTCGGTGTGGCCGCCGGAGGGGTCATGGTGGTGCTACCCTATTATCTGCATGATTACAAAGCCTTCGGCAAGGTCACCATTTTAGGCGAGTTTCTGGCCATCGCCTCGGTGCTGATGTGCGTAACCTTTATCCTCGTTGACCTGGGCCAGCCCATGCGGGTTCTGAATGTCTTTTTATATCCCACACCCAATTCGGTACTTTTCTGGGATACCATCGTTTTAAACGGCTATCTGCTTTTAAATATCGTTGTCGGCTGGAATGTGCTGGAGGCCGAGCGCAACGGGGTGCATTATCAAAAATGGCTAAAACCGTTGATCTATATTTCGATTCCCTGGGCCATCAGCATTCACACCGTGACCGCCTATCTTTATGCCGGTCTGCCGGGCAGAGGTTTCTGGATGACGGCCATTCTGGCGCCGCGCTTTTTGTCGTCGGCTTTTGCGTCCGGACCGGCGCTGCTGATTTTGATGTGCCTCATTATCCGAAGGGTGAGCAGCTTCGATCCCGGTCGGGAACAGATCCAGTCTTTGGCCAAAATCGTGGCCTATGCCATATGTGTCAATGTCTTTTTCTTTTTGTGTGAAGTCTTTGTTGTGTTTTACAGCCAGATTCCGGAGCACATGGATCACTTCAAGTACCTGTTTGCGGGTTTGCACGGCCATGGGGCCTACGTGCCCTGGATGTGGGCCTCCATGATCTTAATGGTGATCGGCATTATTCTAACGGTCAATCCGCTAACTCGCAAAAATGAAGGCGTATTGGCAGTTGCCTGTGTGGTCATATTTTTTGGAACCTGGATCGATAAGGGACTTGGAATGATTGCCGGCGGGTTTACCCCATCACCCTTGCATGAAGTCAATGAGTACATCCCTTCCCTTCCGGAAATCGGGATCGCGCTGGGTGTCTGGGCCATGGGATTTTTGGTACTGACCGCTTTGTTTAAAATTGCAGTCTCGGTTAAAGAAGAAACCCGCGCCTAAAGATAACGCTGACGATTATATTTAGAGATTTATAAATAAGGGGCTTTTATCAATTCATTGGTATGGCCCCTTTTTGGTTTAACGGTTGACAACACGCAATAGGCGTGTTACACGTGTTTTACGTGTTGGTTGTTGCCTGAAAAATATGAGATTAAATTGGAGATTTTAATGAAACAAAACATCACCATCAGTCTTGATAAGGAACTGATTCAAAAGGCAAAGGTTATTGCTGCTCAACGACAGACATCCGTCAGTCGGATGTTGAGCCTGGAGCTACAAAAAATTATTCAGAAAAACGAAGAATATGAAAGGGCAAAGAAAAGCGCTCTTGCCAATTTGGATAAAAGTTTTCATCTGGGTGGCGAGATACGTGTAGCCAGAGAGGAGCTTCATGAAAGGTAAGATATTTATTGACACCAACATCATCATTTATGCCCATGATCTTGACTCTGGCCCAAAGCATGATATCGCCGCAATTATCATCGCGAACCTGTGGGAAGAAAAGAGCGGCATTATAAGCACCCAGGTTTTACAGGAATTTTATGTAAATGTAACCCGTAAGATAGCAACTCCGCTTTCTCTCGCTCAGGCAAGGGGAGTTATCGAAAACTATCTTGTTTGGCATGTCGAATTTAACGGGCCAGAAACGATCCTTTTAGCCTCAGAAATAGAAGAACGCTATAACTTATCCTTCTGGGATTCTATGATAGTGGCCGCCGCACGAAATGCCGAGGCCGAAAAAATTCTGACCGAAGACCTGAACCCGGGTCAAATTGTCGAAGGAATTCTGATTGAAAATCCTTTTATATGAAAATCAAATCATCGCTTTTTTCATTAAAAGATTAACGCCCAATTGATGATACTTTAATTCGCGTGAAAGAAATCGCGCTGGGGGACTAGATGGATGAAGCCGATGAAAAGATGTGCACTTAAAGAATAATTTAGCGAAACAAAAAGAGGCATTCCGGTTGAATGGAATGCCTTTATTTTGCAACCATGGCCCGCATCATGTCGCCGGCATTTTCAGCATGGTCGGCGATGGAACCGATAATTTCCGTTAAATGAATCAAATGATATACTGCGACGGCATCATCAATAGAGTTAAATATTTTTTCTTTAATCTTGTCTTCCAGTTTATCGGCTTCATGTTCATACTGGCGCAAGGCGCGAATCATATCCTTAACCACAACTCTCTGATCTTCGGAAAAATTTGAAAAGTATTTGCGGGCCTCGGCCACCATTTTGCTCAGCTCTTCAATCGGGTCCATGACCGCTTCAACCAGAAGCATAAAATCTTTTTCCAGCACTTCCGGGATGCCGGCAGTGGCCCTGAAAGACAACCAGTCAAGGCCCTCTTCAACGACATCAAGGACCTTATCCTGTTCGCCTAAATACCGGAAGAGCTCAAATTTATCCACCGCCAGCAGGGTGCCTTTGGGAAGATGTCCCCGGATACGGCGTTTGATGGCATCCGCTTCACTTTCGAGCTTATCGATATCTTTTCTGAAATGTTCAAAATCTTCGCATCTTTCTTCGATGATGCATTCTATGGCCCTTTGAAAAACCCAGGCGCATTCTTTCACCTTTTCGGCATGCTCCTGCAGACCGTCGAAGGGTGAGGTGATAAACATTGAGATAAAGGGTATGCGCATAATGTTCTCCTTTATAAAAAGTACTGAAGGATTTTAAAGATAACAATGCTGGTGATGGCAGCAGCCGGTACTGTTAAAACCCAATACAAGATAATTTGAAAAATAATTCTGAAGTTGACTGCTTCAATCCCGCGAGCGAGCCCCACGCCTAAAACGCCACCAACAGCGGCATGCGTGGTTGAAACCGGCAATCCCAGCTTGGATGCGACCATGACGGTGGTGGCAGCGGCAAAATCTACCGAGAAACCGCGGGTGTTGGTCAGGGTGGTAATTTTTTTGCCGATGGTCTCCATGACCCGGTGTCCGGCCATGCCGATACCGCAGGCGATGCCGATGCCTCCAAAAAAAAGCAGGAAAACCGGGACCGGCACCTTGGCCCCCACGCCACCGGTTTTAACCAGAAAATAGATAACGGCTAATGGACCGATGGCATTGGCCACATCATTGGCGCCTTGGGCCAGAGCGACATAGCAGGAAGTGCCGATCTGAATTTTCCGAAATATCTCTTCTTCTCCGGCTAAATTCGTGCTTTTAATAAACTTGCGTAAAATTTTGACGGCCAAAAATCCCAGTACAATAGCTAAAATGACGGCAATTAGTAGTGCCAGCGGTGTTCCGATCGCCAGCCGTTTGCCAAGCGGGGTCTTAAAAAGAAAAGATAATATCACCACAAAAAGGGCGATACTGATGAAATAAGGCGCCAGTTTAAGGGCCTGGGAGAAGGGATCATCTTTGGATAAAATAAATTTGACGATCGTTTTAAACATCAAAAATCCGATGACCATAGCAAATACCGGAGAAATGATCCAGCTCAAGATCACGGCGGCAAGCTTGCCCCAGTTGATTACCGAAAATCCACCGGCCATGATACCAAAACCGATCATCGCCCCTACAATCGAGTGCGTGGTGGATACCGGCAGCGATCTCCAGGTGGCAAAAGACACCCACAGAGCGGCCGCCAATAGCGCCGCGAGCGCCCCAATCAGGGCCAGATGGGGATCGGCGAGAATATCGGTTGAAACGATTCCTTTGCGGATGGTTTTGGTGACATGGGATCCGATAAAAACAGCCCCGACAATATTTAAAATGCCGGCAATAAATACGGCCTGACGAATGGTGATGGCCTTGGCCCCAACAGCCGAGGCCATGGAGTTGGCCACATCATTGGCGCCGATATTCCAGGCCATATAGAATCCAAAAATATAGCCGATGATCAGTACGTAATATTCAGATCCCATTCGATAGTCTTATAGCAGATACAGTCTTGCTGGCAAAAATATCAAAAGATTACCTTAAAAAATGGAAGGGTTATCAAACGTTGTCGAGAACCAACCAAAGGTCTTGAAATGGTTGATGAAATTGTTGGCGAGGCAATACCACGTTGGAATCGGCAAATCAATGAAAAATGTGCGAAATTCACGTTTTTTATCATTAACACTGCTAATAATTTACTTGACAAATTCTTATAAAAAGGTTATTTGAATATATGTTCAGATATTCAGGTAGAAAACATGAGTCCAACTAAAGCCAAATGCATAGACGGAGAAGCCTGCCGGGTACGGGTGATTCATCTCGACCGGGTGGAGCGGGCGCGCAGAGAAACGGTCTCGGAAAAAGAACTCAATTGGCTTTCATCCATTTACAAGGTTTTGGGTGATCCCAGCCGCCTGAAAATTGTCATGGCCCTCAGAAACGTTGAAATGTGCGTATGTGATCTGGCTGCATTTCTGGGACTAACCGAGTCGGCCATATCGCATCAATTGCGCCGCTTCAAAGATCTGGCGCTGGTGAAAAGCCGCCGGGAAGGCCAGGTGATCTATTATTCTCTGGATGATGAGCATGTGGCGGAGTTGTTGAATATAGGTTTGGCGCATGTAACAGAGTAAAAAAGGTGTCAGGTTTCGGGTGTCAGAAAAAAAATGACTGATTGCGGACTCTGATTATTCTCGAGTTCATCAGGCTCGTAATCCTGACACCTGAAACCTAATTTTTAAAAGGGTTAGAAAATTGAATTTTATGATCGAAATTTTGCTTGCAAGCTGGGATTTGCTGACTGACGCTTCGGTTTATATTATATTCGGATTGCTGGTGGCCGGGTTTTTGCGGGTATTCTTAAATCCAAATTCGATCGCCAAACATCTGGGGCAAGGCCGCTTTAAATCCGTTGTAAAAGCCGCTTTTTTTGGCATACCGATTCCGTTGTGATCGTGCGGTGTGTTGCCCGCAGCCGTGTCGCTGCGCAAACAGGGTGCCAGCAATGGTGCCACCACCGCTTTTCTGATTTCAACACCGGAGTCCGGCGTGGATTCGATTTCTATTACCTATGCCCTATTGGATCCGATCATGACGATCGCCCGTCCGCTGGTGGCCTTTTTCACCGCTGCGGCTGCCGGAATCACTGAAAACCTTTTTGGATCAAGCAACCAAACGCCCCGGATTACTCCGGATCTAAGCTGTCCGGTGGATGGCTGCTGTGACGGCCAAAATTGCACACCTGAAGCGCATCGGCGGCATCATTCCTTGCGGGAGAAACTTACCGCTGGGATGCGGTTTGCCATCGGTGATCTTTGGGAAGATCTGGTGGTGTGGTTTCTCATCGGACTCCTATTGGCCGGATTGATTACCGTTCTTATCCCGCCGGATTTTTTTAGCCGGTATCTGGGAGCCGGGCTTCCGGCCATGCTGCTGATGCTGGCCGTCGGTATCCCCTTGTACATCTGTGCGACCGCCTCGACGCCGATTGCCGCCGCCCTGATTTTAAAAGGGGTGAGCCCGGGGGCGGCTCTCGTGTTTCTATTAGCCGGACCGGCAACCAATATCGCTTCTCTGACGGTTTTGACCGGTGTCCTGGGCAAGCGGGCCACTGCCATTTATCTGACATCCATTGCCGTATGCGCCGTCTTATTCGGTTTAATCGTTGATCAGATTTATGCCTCCTTGGGCATTTCCGCCCAGGCAATGGTCGGCCAGGCTACGGAAATTGTGCCGCAATGGGCCGGATGGATCGGCGCCCTGGTTATTCTGGGGATGTCAATCAAACCTATGTGGAGCGCCATCCGTTCACGTTTTAAAGCGGCAGGGCCCCGGGAAGAAATAATGCCCGAGGACCAAAAGACCCGGGCAGAACCGCTGCCGGTGGTTTCCGATTGCTGCCCGACCTGTGATTGTTCTTCTGATCCTGACCGCTGGGGTTCAGAGGTCAGAGGTCCGAAAACAGATGACAGATGACAGATGACTGACACCTTCCGGTTAACCAACCAATCTTTATATTTTCCTTGACAAATGTATCCGAAAGATTAATATTTGCAAATTTTGAAATTGAAGATTATATTAGACGTTTAAGGAGGCTGATTTTATGTACGCGGTAGTGACTTCAGGCGGAAAGCAATATAAAGTTCAAGAAGGCGAAATTTTGAGAGTTGAAAAAATCCCCGGTGATGTGGGCAGTTCGATTACGTTTGACCAGGTGCTGATGGTTGCTGACGGCGATAAGGTAAATATCGGCCAACCGGTTTTGGATAATGCACTGGTAGAGGGCCATATTGTTGAACAGGGCAAGGGCAAAAAAATTATTGTTTTTAAATATAAGCGTCGCAAACGATATCGCCGCACACAGGGACATCGCCAGCAGTTTACAGCGATTAGGATCGACACGATAAAAACCAAACCAGCAAAGGCCCCCAAAAAAGCTGAACCGAAAGCCGAAGCCAAAAAAGAGGTAAAGAAAGCTGCTCCCAAAAAGGTGGCGGCCAAGAAAACGGAAGCCAAGGTCGAGGCCAAGAAACCCGCTGTAAAGAAAAAAGAAGTCAAAAAGCCCGCGGCTAAGCCGGCGGCCAAAAAGGCCGCAACACCGAAACCTCGGAAAACAGCGGCCAAGCCCAAGACTAAAAAAGAAGGCGCTCAAAAAGTAGAGACGAAGAAAACCGCGGTCAAAAAACCTGCAGCCAGGAAACCGACTACCCAAAAAACCGGGACCCGGAAAACAACGGCCAAACCGAAGAAAAAAACCGACAAGGCCGACTAAAACGTCTATAATACGCTTTAATTAAAACGATTGTATCCATATAACAAATTCAGGCAATTTAGTTCATTTTAGGCGCTTTTTCGGCATATGCGAAAAATTAAGAGAGCTTTCCCGATTATTTTTTTGATAATTTAGATTTTTGATAGGAGGCTAATCATGGCCCATAAAAAAGCAGCCGGTAGTTCCAAAAACGGTCGCGACAGTAATGCCCAACGACGCGGCGTCAAACGCTACGGCGGCGAGAAAGTAAAAGCTGGCAATATCCTGATACGCCAGCTCGGCACCCGGATTCATCCGGGCGACAACGTCGGCATAGGTAAGGATTATACCCTTTACGCTAAAGTTGACGGTATTGTCGCATTTGAGCGAGTCGGCCGTTCGCGCAAAAGAGTCAGCGTATACGCCGAGTGAAATTCTTTGATGAAGCAATTATCACCGTTCAATCCGGCGACGGCGGGCGTGGATGCCTCAGTTTTCGGCGTGAAAAGTACGTACCGCGCGGCGGTCCGGACGGTGGAGACGGTGGAAAAGGCGGCGATGTTATTTTAACGAGTACATCGCGCCGGCGCACCCTTTATCCATTTCAATTAAAGCGGCAATTCAAGGCGAGGAACGGCAGACACGGCCAGGGGAAACAAAAAACCGGAAAAAACGGCCGGGACCTGGTCATCGAAATTCCACCCGGCACTTTAGTGAAAGATGCCGACACAGACGAGGTTTTAACAGACCTTACCGCAGACGGTGAATCTTATGTCGTTGTCCAGGGCGGTAGAGGCGGCCTCGGCAACGCGCGCTTTAAAACTTCTACCAATCGAGCCCCCCGCTATGCCCAACCTGGAGAATGCGGCCAATTCCGCAAGCTTAAATTGGAGCTCAAGCTTTTGGCCGATGTGGGAATCATCGGGCTGCCCAACGTCGGCAAGTCCACTCTGATCAGCAAGATTTCTTCCGCTACCCCTAAAATTGGTGACTATCCCTTTACCACGTTGACGCCTACGCTGGGTGTTGTTGAAACCGGATGGGGTGAGCCGTTTGTCGTGGCCGATATTCCCGGCCTAATTGAAGGCGCCCATCAAGGAGCTGGCCTTGGTACTCAGTTTTTAAAACATATCGAGCGAACCCGGGTTTTAATTCACATGATCGATGCCGGGACGATTAATCGGGAGGACCCGCTCTATCATTTTAAAACCGTCAATCGGGAATTAAATTCTTTCAATCCGCAATTGATTCAAAAACCCCAGATCGTTGTACTGAACAAAATGGATTTGCCGGGAGCAAAAGAAACAGCAGATGCTTTTGTTGCCGTTTTTGATGAGGAGCCGGTCATTTTTATTTCGGCCATCAAAAAAAAGGGGTTTAAAAGGCTGATTTCTCGAATACTCGAACTGCTGGATCAAACCGGCGCCGGATAACGGGTTGTGGCTTGCAAGCTAAAACGAATGACAACTCTGTAAACAAGCATTTGATTCGCTATTATTTAATATGTTATTAGAATAATATGCGCATTGGATTATTCGGCGGCACCTTCAACCCCATTCATCGGGGGCACCTTCGGGCCGCCGCAGAAGTCAAAAAAGGATTTCATCTGGATCAGGTCTTTTTAATTCCAGCTGCATTGCCTCCTCATAAGACACCCGGCGCGGTCGCAAACGCTGATGATCGCCTGGCGATGATCCGCCTGGCCATCGAGGGTCTTTCCGGAATAACGGTTTCTGATGTTGAATTAAATCGCCCGGGGCCCTCCTACACCATTGATACAGTCCACTATTTTAAACAAATGCTTGCGGATGATTCCCGGATCTATCTTATGATGGGCCTGGATGCCTTCCTTGAAATCAATACCTGGAAATCTCACGCAGAATTGCTTGAACAGATTGATTTTATTGTCATGGCGCGTCCCAATGAGGATTACCCTGACGCCCAACAGGGCTGGAAAATCCTTGAGAATTACCTTAAATTCACCCTAGCGGAGGATTATGAATTTTTGGTTACGCCCGGCTGCTATCGTTCAGAAGGCAAGCCGCCCATTCATATCGTAGATATCGATGCCATGGATATCTCCTCGACGAAAATCCGGGAGCGCGTAAAAAAACAGAAGACCATCGAACATCTGGTACCCGTTAAAGTGGCGGAATTTATCCAATCAAAAGGACTTTATAAATGAGCAAAGATGCAGTCCCCTCACTTGACCTTTACATTAAAGCGGCTTCGGCAAAAAAAGCACAAAATCTGGTCGTACTCGATGTCGCTGAACTGACCTCAATAGCAGATGTATTTATCATCTGCAGCGGGCGGTCGAACCGCCAGGTGAATGCGATTGCGGATTCTATTGTCATCAATTTAAAAAAGCATAAAATCAAGCCGCTCAGTGTGGAAGGAACCGGAGAGGGGCATTGGGTATTACTGGATTACGGTCATGTGATTATACACGTGTTCTACGAGCCGGTGCGTGAATTTTTTGATCTTGAAGGACTATGGATCGATGCCAAGCGAATTGAGACGCCCGCCATGAAGAAAGTTAAGGACAAAGAAACGAAAGCTTCTTTTTAATGATCTGATCTTTCATCTATATGTTCCCGACAAACCGTTAAATAGATGGTTAATTTCTTGAGATGGCCAACTCCACCTGACCGGCACTGCCCACCCCAAAGCAGCTTTCCGCTGCTTTGTTCGAGCTCCCCATTTTTATCAGTTAATCTGACATATTTTTGACGCTTTTCTTTTCGCCGGAGCCCTGCGCGCTGGATCAAGCCCATTCCAAGCCAAAATAACCTATTGAATATTATTGATTTATTTATACTTTCCCGGGTGGCATAAAATTTGCCTAGTTTTTTGAGACCAATTTCTATAATTTCCGCTCAAAATTCGGGGATCTGGGGGCAAATAATCTTGCCCGTTTCCGAATCTATCTCGCTCTGGAAGCAGGATATTTCAGAGGCGATTCATTTTAAAAATCCATGGCAAATCAGAACAGCTTAATCGCATCACTTAAACCGGATTAAAAATGACAGGAGATTGCAATGAAAAAACGCTCAGACGAAGAATTAAGCCGTAAATCTCTACCAGGCACCCATCGACGAAAATGGATGCATATTGCCGAGATGGCGGCAATCATGATTTTTCTATTGGTATTCTGCTGGTATTCGAATGGCGCTCTGGCATCAAATCCTGATCCCGGCTGGCGGGCAACCGTGCAACGTAAAATTCGCCAGCAGGAATATGAAGCCAGCCGCAACAACAAGGGACTGCAGGCACCCAACCGGGCCCACAATATCCGCACCTATTTTTCGGAAAAAGGAATCCGGGTGGCTGATCGCACTGCCAACAGCAGTCCGAGGCTTCTGGGGCTGACACTTGACAGGTTCAGTCGCGGCAAATGCGTCGAGAATCTGGTGGCCGGCAGTGCGACGCTTTACCATACGCGCAACAGAGTTGAGCTGCGTCGTGAGAACCTGACCGAGTGGTTTGTCAACAACCCGCAAGGCCTTGAGCATGGGTTCGACATTGCCCGCAAACCGCCTGGAGAAGGCCAGCTTCAGCTGACACTACGGGTGGATGAATCAACAGCAGTCGTTAAACCAGACGGCGTTATCTTTAAAGCACCAACCGGCAGGGCTTTAAAATACGATAAGCTAAAGGCGCTCGACGCCCGGGGCAATGCTCTGCCTTCGCGTTTTCAGATGGCGCCCAATAACATGATTGCGATTCTTGTCGACGACTCCGCCGCCAATTATCCAATAACCATCGATCCCCTGCTGACTGCGATGGCCGATGCAATGGTCGAATCCGACCAGGCGAATGCCCTTCTGGGGGTTAGCGTATCGGGTGCGGGTGATGTCAACGGCGACGGTTATGCGGATGTTATTGTGGCGGCGACGAATTATGACAACGGTCAGAGCAATGAGGGTGCGGCCTTTGTCTATCACGGCTCTGCCGCTGGGATCAACACCACTGCCGATGCGATGGTGGAATCAGATCAGGCAGATTCGTTTTTCGGCTGGAGTGTATCGGGCGCCGGCGATGTCAACGGCGATGGTTATGGGGATGTCATCGTGGGGGCGACCCAATACGACAACGGCCAGAACAATGAGGGCGCAGCCTTTGTTTATCATGGCACTGCCGCCGGCATTAACACCACCGCCGCCTCAATGGTTGAATCTGATCAGCCAAGCGCTAGCATGGGCCGGAGCGTATGCGCGGCCGGCGATGTCAACGGCGACGGTTATGCGGATGTCATCGTGGGGGCGACCCACTACGACAACGGACAAATCGACGAAGGTGTCGCTTTTGTCTATCACGGCTCTGCCATAGGGATCAACACCATTGCCGACGCCATGGTAGAATCCGATCAGGCAGATACATATATGGGTATCGGCGTCTCGGGTGCAGGTGATGTCAACGGTGACGGCTACGCGGATGTCATTGTTGGGGCATCCCATTACGACAACGGACAAATCGACGAAGGTGTCGCTTTTGTCTTTCACGGCTCTGCCACAGGGATCAACACCACTGCGGATGCCATAGTTGAATCCGACCAGGCGGGTGCCCTTATGGGCTATAGTGTATCCGGTGCCGGAGATGTCAATGGTGACGGTTACGCAGATATCATCGTAGGGGCGTATGAGTATGACAATGGGCAATTCAACGAGGGCGCGGCCTTTGTCTATCACGGCTCGGCTGCGGGCATCAACCCCATTGTCGCCGCGATGGTTGAATCTGATCTGGGGGGCGCCCAAATGGGCTGGAGCGTATCGGGCGCAGGAGACCTCAACGGTGACGGTTACGCAGATGTCATCGCGGGAGCGTATGAGTATGACAATGGGCAAAGCAATCAGGGCGCGGCTTTCGTCTATCACGGCTCGGCCGCGGGCATTAATACCATCGCCGAGGTGGTGGTTGCATCTGGTCAGGCGAACGCGCAAATGGGCTGGGGCGTATCGGGAGCCGGAGACGTCAACGGCGACGGTTACACGGATATTGTCGTGGGGGCGCCTAATTACGATAACGGCCAGGGCGATGAAGGCGCGGCTTTTGTTTACCACGGTTCGGCTGCCGGCATTGATACCAGCACCGCCTCCATGGTTGAATCCGACCAAGCAACCGCGGGCCTGGGCGTTAGTGTGTCCGGAGCAGGAGATGTCAACGCTGACGGTTACGGTGACGTCATCGTTGGGGCTTTCTGGTACGACAACGGTGAAAGCAACGAGGGTGCAGCCTTTATTTATCACGGTTCGGCTGCCGGCATCAACACCACAGCAGATGCGATGGTCGAGTCCGATCAGGCGAACGCAGAAATGGGCTATAGTGTATCCGGTGCCGGCGATGTCAACGGCGATGGTTACGGCGATGTGGTTGTTGGATCCCGTTTTTACGATAACGGCCAAAGCAACGAGGGTGCGGTCTTTGTTTATCACGGCTCGGCTGCTGGCATCAGCACCACAGCGGATGCGATGGTCGAATCCGACCAGGTGAACGCATGCCTGGGTTATAGCGTATCGGGAGCCGGAGATGTCAACGGTGACGGTTACGGGGATGTTGTGGTGGGGGCTAATGGATACGATAACGACGAGATTGATGAGGGAGCGGCCTTTGTGTATCACGGCTCGGCTGCCGGCATTAGCACCACAGCGGATGCAATGGTCGAATCCGACCAGGCAACCGCGTACCTGGGCTATAACGTATCAGGTGCCGGAGACGTTAATGGTGACGGCTATGCTGACATCATCGTGGGGTCTCATTATTATGACAACGGTCAGAGCAACGAAGGAGCGGCCTTTGTGTATCACGGCTCGGCCGCCGGTATCAACACCACGGCGGATGCGATGGTCGAATCCGACCAGGTCAACGCAGAATTGGGCATGAGTGTATCCGGTGCCGGAGATGTCAATGGCGACGGTTACGGCGACGTCATCGTGGGCGCCCATAATTACGATAACGGTCAGAACGACGAGGGCGCGGCCTTTGTGTATCATGGTTCGGCCACCGGCATCAACATTGCAGCGAATGCGATGGTTGAATCCAATCAGGCAGATGCCCGCCTGGGCTCCAGCGTATCAGGAGCCGGAGACGCAAACGGTGACGGCTTCGGCGATGTCATCGTGGGAGCTTTTCAGTTCGACAACGGTCAGAGCAACGAGGGCGCAGCCTTTGTCTATCACGGCTCGGCTGCCGGCATCAACCCTACTGCGGATACGATGGTTGAGTCCGACCAGGCGAACGCGAGCCTGGGCGTTCGGGTATCGGGAGCCGGCGACGTTAATGGCGATGGTTACGCCGATATCATTGTAGGTGCGCATAATTACGATAACGGCCAGAACGACGAAGGCGCCGCTTTCGTTTATTACGGCAACAGCGAAGGGCGCGTCGTTATGGCTCAGCAGCTGAGAGGCAACGGTGATACGACGCCGGTTGCGTCGTGGGGAGGGTCTTTTGATCCTGACGGTTTTCAGTTGAGGATCCAAGCCACCAGTCCAAGGGGCCGCGAACAGGTAAAAATGCAGGTAGAATACTGTCCGTGCGGTGTTCCTTTCCAAGATCCAAGCTGCGCTATCCAGACATCTTCAGGATGGACCGAAGTCAGCGGAAACGGGGTGGTCCTCACAGAGGCTATAGCGGGTTTAAATCTCGGAGAACATTACCGCTGGAGGGCGCGTGTTCTCTATGCACCCTTTACAGTTACAAAAGCTGGCATTACCGAACCGGCCAATCCGGTGCATGGCCCCTGGCGGAGGTTCGACGCACAATCCAATGAAGCTGATATTCTGATTGACCGTATCCTTGCAGCTTCTGGTAACAGCAGCGGCTGTTTTATCACCGCTGCGGCCTCTGGTTCTCGGTTAGAGCCATATGTCAAGGCGCTGCGTGAATTCCGAAACAAATACCTCTTCAACCGCTCCTTTGACAAACTGGTCGCTGAGCTCTGCTTCTTTTTGGCTTTGATAATTGCTGGTTTAGTGATTTTATTTAAAAGATAATCGTAGCGAAGTTTCAAAGCTTGAAGCGGATAAAAGCGGTACCAAAAATGGGCGGGATTTTTTCCCGCCCTTTTTCATGGGGCCTTTGTTTTTTCCTTGACAAATCGATCAGTCGCTCTAGACTCAATTTGCAGGAAGAATGAAACGCTGATATGGAGTTTATGTGTCAAATACACTCAAACCATACACACTGATCACCGATTTTATCAGCGGCAAAGAGATCCCCAATGTCGGTGCCGAAGAAAACCGGCAGCAGGTCGCGCAATTCCTGGTCGCTGAAAAAGGATTTTCAAAAGAAGATATCGAGGTCGATGTTGATATTGAAATGACCGTTGCCGGCGAAACTTACCGCTCTCAAATCGACCTGGTGGTCAGCGTCGATGGCGGATCGACCCGCTTTATGGCCATTAAATGTGCAGCCGCCTCCCTGGGATCCCGGGAAAGAGAAATATTGGCCGCCGCACGGCTACTCTGCGAAAATCAGCTTCCTTTTGCAGTTGTATCTGACGGAAAAACAGCCATCGTGCTGGATACCCTTTCCGGCAAGAAGCTGGGTGAGGGGCTGAACGCCATACCCTCCAAAGATGAGATCCGTGAAAAGTTAAAAACCATGCAGCTGTGGCCTTTTCCGAAGGAGAAATTAGAGCGTGAGAAATTAGTCTTTCGGTCCTATGACAGCATGAATGTCAACGTACAACGCAATGTTTAAAAGACATCGATTAATCTTTTATTTTGATGACGATCAATGTGATGTCATCTTCTATTTTAGCGCCTTTTTGAAAACGTTCTAATGATTCCAACATGGCGTTAAGGATTTCATTGGCATTTAAGGATGAATATTTGCGAATAATGTCATATATGGGATTTTTGCCGAACATTTCCCTTTTTTGATTGCGGGACTCCCAGATTCCGTCGGTACCGAGAAAAATGATTTGTCCCTTGCGCAAAGCTGTTTTTGTATATTCCTTGAAAACCGCATTTTCCATCACCCCCAGTGCGACTCCCGTCCCGCCCAGCTCCTCAAACGTATCTGTGTCCGGATCATAAAAAATAGCCGGATCATGACCGGCGCGCACCCATTGAAGCTTTTTTTTTGTGGGGTCAATCAGCAGGTAAAACAGGGTCATAAATTGGCCCGAATTTTCCACATCACGAGCCAGCTGGCGGTTGACATCGGAAATTATCCCGCCCACACTCCCCGGTTGTGATAAGCGCTGCCGCAAAGACGAGCGCACCGTGGCCATTAACAAGGCCGAGGAGATGCCATGCCCGGACACATCACCGATGGCAACAGCGAGTTGTCCATTTCCACCGGTATCACTGATAATAAAATCATAATAATCGCCTCCGGTTTCATCACAATAAATACTGCGACCGGCGACATCCAACCTTTCCAGCTGCGGATTTTCATGGGGCAAAAGGTCTTGCTGCACCTTACGGGCCAGATCGAGGGACTGCTTTACCTTTTCATGCTCCAGGCTCAGGTTTCTGAAGCGGTCGGCCAGGGCCAACTGCAGAAGAATGACCTCGATCGCTGAGCCGAATTGTCCGCTGTGCGGGGTTACATACGGCAACACGCCGAAAAATACCAAAGCCTCATACATGGTGCTCAACGCCAAAAATGCAAATGCCAGCAAAAAAAACCGCGCCGGCCGGAATCCGCGCAGCCAACAAATGAGAGCGGCGAGCAAGAACACGGGCGGAACCACGATGGACTGGACACTGATGGCTGCGGTCATCCAGGCCAGATCCACCCAGGGGATCATCGTCGGTAGGACAAGGGCCAAAACCATGGCGGCGGACAAGAGTTTATCAAAAAAGGGCGCATATTTTTTGGTGATTAAAAAGGACTTGGCAAATAAGTTGCCCCAGAAAAATGTGAGGGAAATAAAGATCAATATCAGAACCTGACCTTGATAAATTCCAATCTGCAAAGACTCCCACAACAGTCCATTGACCTGCAGAAACAACAGGCCAATAAAAATGAGGTACATCAGGTAATAAAAACGATTGAGTTCGCGCAGTGAGATCAGCAAAATGAGATTATATAAAAACATGGCCAGCATGATGCCGTAATAGACACCGAACCCTAGCGATCGCCCCCGGGACACCGCCTGATAGGCCTCGTCGGTTAAGATTTGCAAAGGGATGAGCTTGGCTTCCGAGCTTTCAACCCGCAGATAGAAGGTGACGGGTTGAATAAAGCTTTCAGGAGGCAGGAAAGCGACCGGAGTGCTTGGCTGCGGGTCGCGTCCGGTCGGCAGAATGCGACCCACCTCTTTGGTAAACCAGCCGATGCCAGATAATTTGGGTACAAAGAGGGTGGCATAATCTATTCTGTTGGGCCAATCGAAGTACAGCAGCCATTTTTCCTGTGACATTTGACATTTGAATGCATCTACGGTGAAACGAATCCAGTAAGCTGAAGAATTGTAACCCAGATTGAGAATTTTACCCGCATGCTTGATAAAGCGGTCTGACATCTGTGCTGAAGACACCTCATCGATGGTCAGCTTTTTTTGCGGGTCCTCCAGGTAGGCCAGATAGGGGCCCAGGAAGTAATGATCTTTATCCGGTGTCAGCTGCAGAATCGGTTCAATCGGGGCTGCAGTCGCTGGTCCCTGAATGCCCCCACAGGTTATCAACACCAGGATCACTGCCGCGCCTGTCAGGCTTCGATGTCGGCATGCTATTTTGCTGAACCCCGCTGACATACGGATTCCTCAATGTAAATTCATCGGACCTTTCGCATTATACGCGGCAAGGTCGTCGCGATTAAAGACCTAAATAGCCGATAAGTGCTGAATTGAGCATCGGCGCGCAAGAATAAAATATAATTTTAGAATATAATCGAAGGATTATCAGATATGGGAGTCTAAAGTCAAATCTAGCTGAAAATTTGCGAGCTAAAACCCGCTGGCGACGATTTTGCCACTATTTGTGCAGACGCTGCACCGCCAGCATGGTAATATCATCTGAGGGTGCACCGTTTTGAATATGATTGAAAACTTTCGTCTTAATACGATCGACAAGATCGGAACCTGAATCGGCCGGCTGCTTTAGGACGGATATCAGCTGCTTGTGCGTAAAGAGTTCTCCGTTTGGGGAAAGGGCCTCAGTCACGCCATCGGTAAAACCGATCAACATATCTCCATGTTCAATTTGAACCTGCTGAATCTTAAAGTTCATATCGGTGCTGATCCCCACCGCCGGTCCCGTGGCTTTAAGGCACTGCTTTAGGCCGGCTGGATTAACGATAAATAAAGGCTGGTGCCCGGCATTGATGTATGCCATCACGCCGGTATCGGGATTTATGACGCCAAAAAAAAGTGTGGCAAACATGCCTTCTTTACCGTGCTCATGGGCAATATAGTCATTGGTGAGCTTCACCGCGTTGAGTGCATTGAGCTGATCGGCGGTTGTCGAATGCATCGCCACCGCTTGGGTTAAGCCGTTGTTAACTGAAAAATTGGAAAATCCGTGTAAACTGATATGTCCGGAGAAAACGCGGATTAAGCTTCGAATGAGCGCCATATACAGAGCAGCCCCCACACCCTTGTCGGAAACATCTGCAATCACGATTCCTAAGTTGCTGCCCGGCAGTGTAAAAACATCATAAAAGTCGCCGGATACCTGTTTGGCCGGTGCGAAATAGGTTGCGATCTCCCAATCGGCTAACTGTGGAATTTGGTCCGGTAGAAAATCCCTTTGGATTTGCCTGGCTTTTTCCAGTTCTTGGTCGAGCGCTTTTGAGTAGGCCTCAATT
>JASFTL010000002.1:0-27829 GCA_050053555.1 Desulfobacterales bacterium | reverse complement strand
AATAAAGGATAACAGGGCGGCCGCCGTAATTTCCAGACGTTCCTTTTTTACGCCGCCTTTCTTGGCTGCCGCAATCCCTACATGCTCCTGAATGTTTTGTTCCAGAGTGCGTTTCTGCTTGATTTCCCGTAAGCGGCTGCCCTTGGCAACCAGCAGATCGCCCCTTTCCTCGGATACGACGATGACCAGCGCGTCGGTTGTCTCCGCCAAGCCCAAAGCCGCCCGATGCCGAGTACCGTAATGGGACGGCAAATCTTCGCGGTCAGATAAAGGCAGGATGGCCCCGACGACTCGAATCTGATCTCCTTGAACAACAGCAGCGCCGTCATGAACCGGATTATCCGGCCAGAATATACTCGTGATCATCTCTTTGGTAATTAATCCTCTCCAGGGAGTACCGCCCTGGACAACATCGCTTAGATCTTCTTTACCCGGAAAAACGATTAGGGCCCCGCAGTTGCGTTGCGCCATATCAAACACGCTGTCGGCAATAATCTCGATCGGTGTAACGGCGGATTTGGAGGAAAATCCCCACAGGATGGATTGTAAATTCTTGGCCTGAAGTACCCGGCGGATCTCGTTTCGGAATACCACGATGATAATAATCGCGCCGACAGCCACGATACCTTGAACCACCCAGCTGGTGACAATTAGACCCAATGAAATGGCAATTCGCTGCAGAAACCACAGAACCGTCATGCCGATAAGAACCCGGAAAACATTGGTCCCTCTGAAAAGAACATAGAAGCGAAAGAGAATGTAGCTGTTTAAGCTGATATCAACGACATCCTGCCAGCGAATCGTCGTCAAAAATAAGAGGAATTTTTCCATTGCGATCAATCCGTAACACTGAATCTTAACACGTCCAGGACACTGCCTTTTTCGTCGGTGATTTCCACCCGCCAGGGGCCAATGTCGGTTTTGCGCAGCTGAATGCTGCTGAATGTTGACCAGCGCGGCGGATTAAGAATTAAGCGGATTTTAGCACTGGGTACATCTCGATGAAACCAGTTATGGTAGATGACCGTTTTTTGTGGGACCTCATCAAACGATGAATAGCAAACCGCCCTTTTCTGGGTGACGGAGAAAACAATTGTCGGATTGCGGGGCGCATTTGCATAAATCTCTTCACACATGACCGCCTGAAATAAACTGGGCTGCGCGGCATTGGCAGCGTTCAGATTTTTCAGGACATCTACGGGTAAAACCAGCAGGAGTTGAATGGTGATGATGGCACAAAAGACCCTATTTAAGCGATATCTCATAATCCCTTTTTAAAATTTGAAACGATTAAGTTGGGTTTTGGTATTTTTGCGGTGAACGCTATTTTTTGAACGGCTGAATCAATCGGTTTAGAAAAAAGACGACTTAATAAATCTATAAAAATTTCTTATGCTTATATTTATAGCTTTTCAAGAGGAATTTCAACTTTTAAATCAGCTGACCCGCCACTGAGTATCTTAACCCTTTTTTTATGCGAATTGTGACTAAAATTTTTGCAAATTAATAGTGATGATTGTATGTTAAAATCTTACTCTGAAAAGTAAAAACTTTCACCGGAAATGATGATGCCTGACACCCAAATAGTTCAAGATCCCCTTCCCGGAATCCGGATGATTCGGTTCTGCGGGGATCTGTTGACCTTCACCCTGAGACTGTCCCCATCTCAGCCGGGTACCGCTTGGGTGCGTACCAATATCGGTCGTGCAAAAATTATCAGAAATGAAATTATTAGGGAAGTGGAAAAAAAGGAACCTTCCCTGGGAAGAGCCTGGTTCGATATTCCCATGAAGCGGATAGATGACCGGCACTTTGAGGCCACCCTGCCGCTATACGAGGTCGGTCATTTTGAAGCCAAATGCTTTTTTCTCAAGGAAGGTGAAGCGCAGCCTATTTGGCCGTCGGGGCCAAACACCGCCGTCAATGTTGAATCGGCTGATGCCTGCTGTGCCAACATCATTTATAATGCCTTTGTACGGCAATTCGGCTTCAATAAAACCGGAACCCGGCAGCTGACACCGGCTGATAAAAAGTACGTTCAGAAGCTCGATAAAGACGGCTATGCCGTGATTCCACCCTCCGGGACGTTTCGTGACCTGATTGCAGCGCTCGACTTTATTATCGGCGAACTTGGCTGTCGCATTCTTTTGTTGCTGCCGATCCACCCGACACCGACAACCTATGGGCGCATGGGAAGATTCGGCAGTCCTTATGCCGCTTTGAGTTTTACCGCTGTTGACCCCGCCCTAGCTGTATTTGATCCGCATGCCACACCGCTGGAGCAATTTATTGAACTGGTGGACGCCGTCCATCAACGCAATGCCAAAATCCTTATCGACATTGCCATCAATCACACCGGATGGGCCGCGCGCCTGCATGAAACCCATCCGCACTGGCTGGTCCGAAGCCACGAGGGCCGCATCGAGGTCCCCGGCGCCTGGGGCGTTGCCTGGGAAGATCTGACCAAATTGGATTATACCCAGCCGGGCCTTTGGCAATACATGGCGGAAGTCTTCCTTACGTGGTGCCGGCGGGGGGTGGACGGTTTCCGCTGTGATGCCGGTTACATGATACCCGTGGCCGCCTGGAAATACATGGTTGCCAAGGTCAGGGAACAATTTCCTGATATCGTCTTTTTGCTCGAAGGCCTGGGCGGCAAAATATCGGTGACACGCGATCTTTTAAACAGCGCCAGCTTGAACTGGGCTTATTCAGAGCTGTTTCAAAATTACGACCGCGCTCAGATCGAACGTTACCTGCCGGAAGCCATCGATATTTCAGTCACTGACGGTATCATGGTGCATTTTGCAGAAACGCATGACAATCCCCGGCTGGCACAGCAATCTGAAACTTACGCTCGAATGCGCACCGCGCTGTGCGCCCTAAGTTCCCATAACGGTGCATTCGGCTTTGCCAACGGGGTGGAATGGTTTGCGACGAAGAAAATCAATGTCCACGACGCCCCCCCATTAAACTGGGGTGCTGAATCCAACCAGATTGCAGAAATTCGGCGGCTCAATAATCTGCTGAAAACCCATCCGGCATTTCACGAAGAAGCCGTGTTAAGCATGCACCAGAAAAATGACGGTAATTTTATCGTTCTGAAACGACAGCATCCCGGATCTCAAAAAAAACTGCTGATCATTGTCAACCTGGATCCAGAAAACCGGACAACAGCCGCGTGGGATCCCGAATCACTGGAGGTGAAATCATCAACATTTTACGACCTGCTGTCCGGAGATGAAATAAATCTGACCGAATCCAATGGCCGAAATACGCTGTGCCTGCAACCCGGACAGGTTTTGTGTCTTTCAGACAGCGCCGAAGATCTTCAGCAAGTTCAACATTTTTCCAAACAATCCTTCCGGATGCCTGAGCGAATTGAGCAGCAGCGGTTGTATGCCAAGGCCCTTGAAGTGGTCTCGTATGGTCGGGGAATCAAACATCTCGCGAATTTTGACCTCAAACAGGCTGCCCGGCAGTTGAAAGAAAATCCGTCTGATTTTTGCAGTCGACACGACCCCCATGGCCATCAACCGCGAGTTATTGTTTGGCAGTGGCCGCAGGATCTGCGGCGGGAAGTCATGATTCCACCAGATCATTTTCTGCTCATTCGCAGCGATTGTTCCTTTCGAGCGCGCATTCAGGATGGCGACCGAACGGTCGCATCGGAGGTTAGCCTTGCGAGTGCAGACGGAACCCACTTTGCCCTGCTTGTGCCATTGGCAACTCCCGGGACTCTAAAAACCTGTATCCTAATGCTATCGGTTCATACTCGTGCTGATCCAGACGGTTGTCGGCATGAAGGCGCTCGCTTGCTGTTGCTGCCGCGATCGAGAAATGTTCGTGTAAAGCGAGTCATTAAACACGCTGAACTGTTGAATGAAGATTTTATCTTTCTGGGAACCAATCGCCGCGGAGCAATGCTTCACAGCCCGGTCTCCTGGGGAAATCTCGCCAGCCGCTATGATGGGTTGCTGGCGGCCAACTTGAATCCGCTTTATCCTGAAGACCGCCATATGATGTTTAGCCGCTGCCGGGCCTGGGTGGTATTTCAAGGCTACTCGCAAGCCTTGAATACGGACTGTCTGGATATGTTCCGCTTGGCGGCGGATTCCAGCGGAATCTGGCAGTATCATATCCCCACCGGTCAGGGAGAACATGTTCTGGTGACCGTGCGGGTAGAAATGGTGAACGACCAAAATTCAGTGGCTTTGAGCTTTTTTCGCCATCCGGCCGATGATCAGCCGGATCGGTTGCCGGATTCCAAACCGGTAATGATCATTTTGAGACCGGATATCGAAAACCGCAATTTTCATGCGTCCACCAAAGCGTATCAAGGTGCTGAGGAGCGCTGGCCGCATGCGGTAAATGCTTTTTCCAATGGCTTTCATTTTACCCCCGACGCAGATCACCACCTGAAGGTGCAAATTTCCAACGGTTCGTTTGTCTGGGAGCCGGAGTGGCTCTATATGGTTCACCGGCCGGAAGATGCTCGCCGGGGGCATGATCCGGATTCAGATCTGTTTAGCCCCGGATACCTGTCTGCCTTAATAGAAGGCAATCAAACGGCGACCCTGCGGGCGGATGTCGGCTCTGCAAAGGAAATGCCGATGCAGGACCCCCGTCTCCCGCATTTAATGGCCTTTCCGACGTCCGAAGAGGAAAAAGCGGCCAAAAGCATCACCGAAATACTGAAAGCATCCTTGGATCATTACGTGGTCAAGCGCGGTGATTTAAAAACCGTCATCGCCGGATATCCCTGGTTTCTGGATTGGGGACGGGATGCTTTAATATTTGTGCGCGGCCTGGTGGCTGCCGGAAAAACGGCAGACGCCCAGGATATCGTCATTCAGTTTGCCCGTTTTGAGAAACAGGGCAGCCTGCCGAATATGATTCAGGCCGAAAAGGCTGCCAACCGGGATACCTCCGACGCACCCCTATGGTTGATCGTCGCCTGTGCGGATTTGGTTCAAGCAGAAGATGATGAACGATTCATTGAATCAGATTGCGAGGGTCGGCCGTTGCGGCAGATCCTTTTATCGATCGGTCAATCCATAAAAGCCGGTACACCCAATGGCGTCCGCATGGACCCGGAATCGGGATTGATTTTCAGCCCCACACACTTTACCTGGATGGACACCAATCATCCGGCCGGCACTCCCCGAGAGGGCTATCCCATAGAAATACAGGCTCTCTGGTATGCGGCGCTTTGTTTTCTTTCAAAAATAGATTCTACTGAAATCGGCAAGGAATGGCAGCATCTGGCCCGAATGGTTCAAAGCTCGATTTTGAAGTACTTTTGGCAGCCGGATTTAGCCTACCTGTCGGATTGTCTGCATGCCGCCCCCCGCCAGCCAGCCAAAGATGCAACAGCCGATGACGCCTTGCGCCCCAATCAGCTGTTGGCCATTACACTGGGCGCAATCAACGAACCACAAAAATGCCAACGTATCCTGGCAGCCTGCAAAGAATTGCTGGTTCCGGGAGCCATCCGCAGCCTGGCCGACCGTCCGGTTCGATACGCGATTCCAATCCATCATCATGGAAATTTAATTAACGATCCTCTCCAACCTTACCAGGGACGCTATGAGGGCGACGAAGACACCCAGCGCAAACCGGCCTATCATAACGGTACGGCCTGGACCTGGTTGTTTCCCTCCTTTTGTGAGGCATGGGCCATGACCCATGGAAATGAAAGCAGGGAGACGGCCCTGTCATGGTTGACCAGCAGCGTGCGTCTTGTCGAACACGGCTGCCGGGGCCACGTACCTGAAATTTTAGACGGCGATTATCCCCATACCGCGCGTGGATGCGATGCCCAGGCCTGGGGGGCAAGTGAACTGCTTAGGGTCTGGCTCAAGCTATCCTAAAATGAGCGTTTCAAATTTTAAAAGGCGGAGAAAATGAAAAATTGAAGAATATTGATTTTTAGCGTTTTAAGCACTATGCTTTTTTAGTTCATGTGTATTTGACTTGTCCGGCAGCTACCTTAGAACTTTAAAAAAATCAAGGATTGAGATCATATGAAAAATTTCGAGACGTTTCAGGTGCTTCCGAATGTTCCCGGAAATCTTCAGTTTCTCGAGGTCCTGTCGCGCAACATGTGGTGGTGCTGGAATAAAGATGCCATCGAACTGGTGCGTCGCATCGATCCTGTGCTTTGGGATGAATCCGGCCGCAATCCCATTGCTTTTTTATCGAAAATTCCACAAAGCCGCTTTGAGAAGCTGGCAAAAGATAAAGGCTATCTGGCTCACTTGAAAGAGGTTCAAGAGCATTTTCAAATCAGGGTTCTTGATTCAACGGATCGAGGCGATTCTGTTTTTGGTCCCCAGGAAACCATTGCTTATTTTTCCATGGAGTTTGGCATTCATGAAAGCCTTCCATTGTTTGCCGGTGGCCTGGGTATTCTGGCCGGTGATCATTTGAAGGCAGCGTCCAATTTAGACCTTCCGTTAACCGGCGTGGGACTGATGTATCATCGCGGCTATTTTAGCCAGTACCTGAACCCCGATGGATGGCAACAAGAAGCCTATCCGGAAACAGATCTTTATGACCTTCCGGTTGAAAGAGCACAAGATCATTCGGGTAATGAATTGCGGGTTTCAATTGTCGGGCCTGAAGGTCCCATTCATGCCATCGTCTGGAAAATCATGATCGGCCGAATTCCATTATATCTGCTGGATACCAATATTCTTGAGAACAAAACGGTGAATCACGATATCACATCAAGGCTCTACGCCGGTGATCAAAAAGTTCGGCTGGCCCAGGAGGTCTTATTGGGAATCGGGGGGATGCGTGCGCTGGCGGCCATGAAAATCAATGTCAGAGTCTTACATATGAACGAGGGACACTCGGCCTTTGCCAGCCTGGAGCGGCTGGCTCAAACCATATCCGGCCATAACGTTGACCTCAAAACCGCTCTTGAAATCGTTCCCCGGACCACGGTCTTTACCACGCATACCCCGGTGGCCGCCGGACATGATGAATTTCCGGCTGAACATGTCAGACCATATTTAACCCCCCTGGAAGAAACACTGGGAACGACCGAAGAAGAAATTTTATCCTGGGGTCAACCGCTTGGCTCCGGCCCTGATGCACCTTTGTCAATGTTCATTCTGGGGCTTCATGCGGCATCCCACTGTAACGGTGTTAGTCGACTGCACGGATCTGTAGCCCGGCGCATGTGGTCCCATGTCTGGCCTGAACGACCGGTGGACGAAGTCCCCATATCCCATATCACCAATGGTATTCATATTTCATCTTTTATTTCCCTGGAATTTTCCAATCTTTTTCACCGCTATCTCGGGCCCGACTGGTACATGAGTTCCCGCAAACCCGAAAATATCAAACATATCGACGATATTTACGATGAAGAGCTCTGGCGCAGCCATGAAATGAACCGCTCTCGACTGGTACGCACCTGCCGGGAACAATTGGTCAAACAATATGCGCGGCGCAATGCTCCCCGCAATGTGATTGAAGCGCTTGAATCGGTATTGGACCCCGACGTGCTGACCATCGCCTTTGCACGGCGCTTTGCAACCTATAAACGCGGCCATCTGCTTTTTAAGGATCCCCAACGTCTGGAATCGATCGTTAACTCAGAAAAATACCCGGTCCAATTTATCTTTGCCGGCAAAGCCCATCCAAAAGACAACGAGGGCAAAGACCTCATTAAAAGGCTTTTCCAGTTTGCGAGCGAGCCGCAATTACGCGATCGAATCATTTTTCTAGAAGATTACGACATGCATCTGGCACGTCATCTGTTTCAGGGGGCGGATGTGTGGCTCAATACACCTCGGCGACCCCTCGAGGCCTGTGGAACCTCCGGGATGAAGGCGGCCATTAACGGGGTGTTGAATGTCAGTATCCTCGACGGATGGTGGTGTGAAGGATTCACCGAGGAACGGGGCTGGCGCATCGGAAATGGTGAGGAATACGAGGATCACGACTACCAGGATGCCGTCGAAAGTCAGGCGCTTTACAATGTACTGGAAAATGAAGTAATTCCCTGTTTTTATGACCGCAAAAACGGCGATCTGCCCACGGAGTGGCTGCAAAAGATGAAAGCCTCAATGAAAATGGCAATGGAAATTTTCTGCAGCATACGCATGGTGACGGATTACAAAGACCGCTATTATATCCCGGCTGCCGAACGCTATGATTCTCTGCTTGCCAATCAGGCAGAAGAGGCAAAGAATCTGGCCACCCAAATCAAACGGCTGCGTTCCCTGTGGAAAAATATCGAGATCGAATCTCCTAGAAGAAAAAATCGGGGACCCTATCGGGTCGGCGAGAAGTTCGAGGTCACCGCCATGGTAAATCTGGCCGAGCTTCAGCCCGATGAGGTCGATGTTGAACTGTACTACGGCCATATGAAATCTTTAGAAGATTTGGATTCCAGCCATGTAGAGCCAATGAACGTCCTGGAAGACCGCGGCAACGGCCTTTACCTGTACAGCTGTTCCTTAACCTGCCAGGGTTCAGGTCGCTTCGGGTTTACCGTCAGAGTGACCCCCCGAGGTGATCAGCGCCTTAAATCGACGCCGCGGCTGTTAACATGGGCCTAAACCATAATTTTGCATGAAAACAGATGAGAATCTTTTTGTTATTTAACTACAGCAGGTTCGCATAAGAATATCGTACATTCCATTTTATTTAAAAAGCAAATCGGGTGTTGATTTTTTTTATTTCTCATCTATTTTCACCCTACTGACACCTTTTGGTTTGTGATTTGAAATTGAAATAATTGGCTCAGCCTTTTTAAGGAATTTTTATTGTGAACACCGTTCCCGCCACTCCCCGGGTGCTTATCGTCACTCCGGAAGTCACCTACCTGCCGGACCGCATGGGCGGTCTGGCCAGTTTCTTTACGGCCAAGGCCGGAGGGCTGGCCGATGTCTCCGCCGCCCTGGTCACTGCGCTGTTCGAGGAGGGGGCCGACGTTCATGTGGCTATCCCGGATTACCGGGCGATCTTCAGTACCGGCATGGCCCCCATATTACAAAAAGAATTCCGCAGAATTCAAAGAAAAATGCCCGATGATCGCATTCATCTGGCCGAAGACCGTGCTTTTTACTATATCAATCGGGTTTATTCCAGCTATGGTGAAGAAAACATCAAACTCTCGCTGGCCTTTCAGCGCGAGGTTATCAACAATATCGTCCCCCATGTGCAGCCCGACCTGATCCATTGCAATGACTGGATGACCGGCTTAATTCCGGCCATGGCCCGCCAGATGGGCATTCCCTGTTTATTCACCATTCATAATGTGCATACCGTCAAAACAAACCTCGCATTCATTGAGGACCGCGGAATCGATGCGGCCTTGTTCTGGCAACATTTATATTTTGAATTTATGGCCACGCATTACGAAGCTGCCAGAGAGACGAATCCCGTAGATTTGCTGACCAGCGGCGTCTTTGCTGCCCATTTTGTCAATGTGGTCAGCCCTAATTTTTTAACGGAAATCGTCGACGGCCGGCATGGTTTTGTCTATCCTCCTCTGCGCCATCAATTGGCCAACAAAGTGCGGGCTGCCTGCGCGGCGGGCATTCTCAATGCCCCGGATCCGGCCTTTAATCCGGCCCGCGATAAAGAGTTGAAGCAACCCTATGGCCCCCAGGACCATGTGGCCGCTAAAAGGGAAAACAAGCGCTATCTCCAGAAAAAATTGGGCTTGATTCAGGATGAACAGGCGCCGATCTTTTTCTGGCCGTCCCGTCTGGACCCCATCCAGAAGGGATGCCAGTTGCTGGCGGATATTCTTTATAAAACGATCTCCGGGTACTGGAACCAAAATCTGCAAATTATATTTGTGGCCAATGGCGACTATCAGCATGTGTTTCGAGACATCGTCAATTTTCACGGATTTCATCAACGGGTGGCCATTTATGACTTTGATTTTCATCTGGAGCATCAAGCCTATGCCGCATCGGATTTTATTCTGATGCCGTCACGCTTCGAGCCCTGCGGCTTGCCTCAGATGATCGCAACGATTTATGGCTCACTGCCGGTGGCCCACGATACCGGGGGCATCCACGATACGATTTCGCATCTGGATGCAGCCCAAAACACGGGAAACGGCTTTTTGTTTAAAAATTTCGATTCCAACGGCTTGTGGTGGGCCATTAAACAGGCCATGGATTTTTATCAACTGCCAGAAACAATAAAGGCTGCCCAAATCCGCCGCATCATGCAGGATAGCGCGGCTGCTTTCACCCATGCCAATACGGCGCGCCAATACATCGAGCTGTATGAAAAAATGCTGGAACGACCGCTGATCCTGCGCAACATACCGAATTCGGCTTCCAAAGAATAAAGCGACGAGACCCGAGACTAAATGAAAAGCAACCCTTTCTCAAAAGATCAAATCCACGACGCGCTGAAACGGCTACTGCAATGCGATCCCTGGCTGGAACCCTACCGGGCGGTTATTGAGCGCCGGCTGCTCAAAATTGCGAAAACCGAACAGCAGCTGACACGGGGCAAAATGAGCCTGGCGGACTTTGCAGCGGGACATGAATATTTCGGCCTGCATTTTGAAGACAACCAGTGGATTTTTCGCGAGTGGGCACCCAATGCGACCGCCATATATCTGATCGGAGATATGTCGGCCTGGCAGGAAAAAGATGCGTTTGCCCTAAAAGCGCTCGAAGACGGCATTTGGGAAATCCGCCTGGCGGCAGACGCCTTTGATCACGGGGATCTCTACCGCCTGCGCATCCACTGGCCCGGCGGCAAGGGCGATCGCATCCCCGCCTATGCCCGACGCGTGCACCAGGATCCGGTGTCGCTCATTTTCAATGCCCAGGTCTGGCGCCCGGATTCCCCGTATCGCTGGCGGTGCAGGGATTACAAAGGACCGGCGGAGGTACCGCTGATTTATGAGGTTCACATCGGCATGGCCCAGCAGGAGGGCAAGATTGGATCCTATCAGGAGTTCACCGACAACATTCTTCCCCGGGTGAAAGCTTCCGGTTACAATACCCTGCAGATCATGGCCATCCCGGAACATCCCTATTACGCGTCCTTCGGCTATCAAGTGTCTAGTTTTTTTGCCGCCTCATCCCGGTTCGGCACACCGGAAGAACTGAAAGCATTAATCGATGAAGCCCACAACGCCGGACTGGCCGTCATTATCGATCTGATTCACTCCCATGCAGTTTCCAATGAAATCGAAGGCCTCAGCCGGTTTGACGGTACCCTGTATCAGTATTTTCACGACGGGCCTCGCGGACGCCACGAACTTTGGGATTCGCGCTGCTTTGACTATGGCAAGTATCAGGTTTTACATTTTCTGCTTTCCAACTGCCGCTTCTGGCTCGATGAATACCACCTGGACGGCTTTCGTTTTGACGGCATCACCAGTATGCTTTACGTGCATCACGGTATGAATAAAGCCTTCACAACATACGATGATTATTTCGATGACGGCGCGGATGAGGAGGCGTTAACCTATCTGGCGCTGGCGAACAAGGTCATCCATAGCATACGTCCGGATGCCATCACCATCGCCGAAGATGTCAGCGGTATGCCGGGGCTGGCAGTGGCGGCTGAAGACGGTGGATTCGGATTTGACTTTCGCTTTGCCATGGGCGTTCCGGATTTCTGGATCAAGTTGATCAAAGAACAAACCGATGAAAACTGGCCCCTTAGCCATTTATGGCATGAACTTACCAATCGGCGCAGTGATGAAAAAACCATCAGTTATGCCGAGTCCCACGATCAGGCGCTGGTGGGGGATCAATCGATCATTTTTCGATTGATCGGTGCCGACATGTATGACCATATGCATATTGATTCGCACAATATTAAAGTAGATCGCGGCCTGGCCCTTCAGAAAATGATCCGGCTGATCACCATGGCAAGCGCCGGCAACGGCTACTTGAATTTCATGGGCAACGAGTTCGGCCACCCGGAGTGGATCGACTTTCCGCGTGAAGGCAACAATTGGTCTTATCATTATGCCCGCCGTCAGTGGCATTTGGTTGATGATCACCGTCTAAAATATCAGTTTCTGGCTCGCTTTGACCGCGATATGATCGACCTGGCCAAGACCCATCGAGTGCTGGAAACAGCCAATTTGCACCTCTTATATGAACATTCCGATAACAAGGTCCTTGTTTTTAAGCGCGCCGATGTTTTGTTTGCCTTCAACTTCCATCCCACCCGTTCATACAGTGACTATCGCTTTGAAGCCCCGCCGGGAACCTACCGCATGCTGCTGACCAGTGATGCCACCCCGTACGGCGGCCACGGCCGTCTGACAGACGACCAGACGCATCTGACCCTATCTGAAAGAAACATCCAGGACGGCAAACATCTCTTAAGCCTGTATCTTCCCAACCGAACCGCAATCGTATTGCAGCATGCGGCTTGATCGAATCTGATGACATCCGCCGGTTATGCGTCTTCCTGATCGTAGACATTGCAAATGCAGCACAGAAACGTGGCCGGTTCGGTGTCGCTGATGTTTTTCATGCCGTGAGGTTCCAGACTGGGTACATAAATGACATCCCCGGATCCGCAGAGCACTTTTTTTACCACCTCATCGGTTTGCGGATCGCATTGAAAGCATTCGAACTGACCGCTTAAAATGTACATGGTCTGGTGGTAAAAATGGTTGTGAATCGGAATTTCACCGCCGGGCTGGGCCGTAAAAAATCGAAGACCGTATTCAGGATAGCCCGTGCCGTCATCACCGTGTTTTGAAAGCCAGCGGATGCTGATGCCCTTCACATCATATTGTTTTCCCCGATAGGGGAACTTTTTTATTTCAACGTCTTCTTTATCTTTCCAGTTTAAAACTTCCATGATGACCTCCAAAATGAATTTTTGCGGCTTTAGCCAAACAACCGTCTCAATTAGCTGAGGGGTCGCAACTGAGTTAAAAAACCAGCCGGGAGTTATCTGTTAATGATTATCGGTTAATTGAACATACCTTTTCATATGCTTGCGGATACTGCCAAATCTTTTCGCTTGGGCACACCGCAAATGCACGTGATAACCATCTTGGTTGAGATTATCATACTGATTTTTTCTGATGACCGCAATCGGGTATTGCCGGCATTTGCTGTGTATTAAATCTTATATGATTATTCATAATGTTTTTATATGATTATAGCGATTTCTCGTTAATTGAAAGCAGAAAAAATTGCGATCCAAGCCAATTTTCGATATACTCTAATCAGCATGACAACGACCAAATCCCGCCTTGAAATCATTTGGTCGTCAGGAAGGAATCGAAAATAATATTTTAAATACACGGAAGAGCGGCTTGCTGTAGCAGACCAGCAGGTATCGATTGAAATAGGCCCGAGGGGGAACTCGATGACGCGGCAGGTACATAACCAGCAGGGGCGCATGATTAATCCCCTGCAGGCGGTTTTATTTTTCTCGGCATTGCTGATTTTTATTTTTACCGTTGTCTACCGCATGGTAAAGAGTGCGAGTTTCAGCCATGCCCTGGCCATCCTGGCGGAATCCCTTTTAATCGTCTTTTTTTGTATTTTACTCGGAATACTGCTGTGCTACCTGACTTACTTTGTCTATCAAAGGTTCCACCAGGGGCCCCGTCGCCAGCAAATGTACAATATGTTTGATTACAGTTCCGGGATCGGAAAATCCACCAGTACAACCGAGACCCTTAAAACGAAGCTTACGCCGGACAATGAAGAAGTTGAGTCCCAGCCTGATTCCTAAAGATAACACTCGATATCAAAAAAATATGTAAACAAATCTGATACCATGATTCGTCTTCACAATGGGATTCGTGCAATTTCGCGTTTTTTGAATGCAGCCGCAGGTCTCAAAAAAAACTATCGCTGAATGTCTTTATCCGGTATGATAGATGAAGTGAGGTGCTATGAAAACAAAATATACGATGGTCATCGTCCTAATTGGAATTGCCGTATTTATGTCGGCATGCGCCAAAAAGCGGCCGGTTCTATATCCCAATGCAACATATCAAGCAGCAGGGAAAGCAGTGGCCCAGAGTGATATTGATGCGTGTATCCAGCTGGCTGCCGATCACGGCCACGCGACAGATGCCGGCAAGAAGGTGGCCGGATCAACCGCCAAAGGCGCAGCGGTGGGAGCAGCGGTTGGCGGCGCGGTCGGATTGGTTACCGGCCGCCCTGGGCGCGGATTGGCCGCGGGAGCAGCCGGCGGCGGTGCCGGGGGTCTGACGCGCGGCGCTTTTAGATCAGGTGACCCGGATGAGATCGAACGCCGCTTTGTGGAGCAATGCCTGCGGGATAAGGGGTATAAGGTCATCGGTTGGAAATAAAAGTGGCTTTAAAACCCCCTATAATGGCCGATGGCGGTGTTGCCATCCGGTTAAAAATGCTCACGTACTGCCGCGTACGCTGTGCTTTCAAACCGGATGGCGCCTTGCCCTCAGCCATAATTGACGGTTTTAAATCCACTTTTCATTTAACTCGGAAAGGATAAAGATGAATAAAACAGAGCTGGTGAAAAGGGTCGCTGCAAAATTGGATGATATTCCTAAAAAGACTGCCGCTAAAGCCGTTGATGCGGTTTTCGAATCGATTCAAGAAGGATTGGAAGAAGACGGCATCGTAAAGATCGGTCAATGGGGAACGTATACCGTTGATGATATTCAATAATTGGATCGGTGTACAGGTGCAGGGTCAATGATCATCATCCGGCCTTTTCCTTCTGCGGCCACGGTTCCATCCTCTAGTTTGGCACACAAATTTATATCCAAAATTCCTTTGATTTCCCTTTCTAATGCTGCGCTAAATGTTAACCTGCTTCCTAACGGGACGGGTTTGCGGTAACGCATTTCCAGTCGGGCTGTCATCGCATCATGCCCCGTATAACGCGATAGCCACCCCAACATTTCATCGAATATAAGACTCAAGATTCCGCCATGAAGATAGTTGGACCAGCCTCGATAACGGTCATCGGCGATAAACTCCGCCTTTACCTGATTGGCGCCATCTTGCTCCACTTTTACTTTTAAACTGTGAGGGTTTTGCACCCCACACACAAAACAGCGCTTATCTTTTTCAAGCCGCAGCGCCAATGGATGACCTCCTCCGGAAAAAAGGAATAATTTATTGGGAAATGATCATAACAGAAGAAAGTGACCGGGTCAAAAATAAGAAGCGAACCTAAAAATGCACATCGGTTGAGCCCGTTAAACGCGACGGGATTCCCACGCAGCGGAATGATCCCGTTTTCCGAAAAAATGTCTAAACCATCTCTTTAATTTAACCGAAAATAGGTTAAGGTGGGTGTATGTCTGAAAAAAAATACAATCTTGAATTTTCAGGGCAGGTTATCCCAGGCTGGGACATTGACGAGGTCAAAGCCAACCTGGCAAAACTGCTGAAAGCAGACGAGGAAAAGGTTTACAAGCTTTTTTCAGGCGGCCGCTTTGTGATTAAAAAGAATATCGACCGTCAAACCGCCCTTAAAATAAATAATGTCTTAAAAGATGCCGGCGCCGATTGCGTCATTGTCCCAAGGCATAACAATGACCCGGCCACACCACCTCCGATGCCGTCTCAAACAGGGCTAAAACAACCGGATCAGATGCCGGCGCCGGTTGCCAGACTTAAGCTGGAGCCGTCGGAAATTCGCCCCAAAAGGATTTGGTATTTTGTTGCCGCCTTGCTTTTTTTGATCCCGATGATAGCCGGTGGAATCAGCATCTTCAAGACCATCTCGTCATATTTTTCGGGAGGAACACTATTAACGGTGCCAGGTGAAACCACGATTGAGGCGATGGAAGCCGGCACATATTATTTTTTTTATGAAACGTCCGTCTTTACCGAATTTAATATCGCCAAATATCAAATCGGCAAGGATTTTGACATCACATTAATGGATCTGGCCACCGGAGCGGAATTGAAATTAAAACCGGCCGCATTTGGCGGAACCGAAACATACGGCACAATTGTCAGGCAAGCCATCGCCGAAGTTGAATTCGATTCAGTTGGCTATTATCATGCTGAGGTTGCCGGAGAGTTGCCGAACGGCGATGGTTTGCTGGTAAGGCGAGTGGATTACGTCGCTGTAATCAAAGGCATTATTTCAGCAATTGTGCTGTTTTTTGTCGGATTTATGGCCGGCCCGGTGATGGCGCTGGTTGTTCTTGTCAAACGGCAGAACAATAAGAATAAACAGCTGAACAAACCCATGAGTGATGACGAAGAGCGCAAATGGGCCATGTTTGCCCACATCGGAACCTTTTCGTCTATGTTTGTGCCGCTGGGCAATATCATTGCCCCCATCGTCATCTGGCAAATGAAGAAAAAGGACTCCTCTTTTGTGGTCGAACAGGCCAAAGAATCCCTCAACTTTCAGATCTCGTTAATGCTTTATGGCCTGATTTCGATTCTTTTGATTTTCATCATCATCGGGATTTTCCTCATCTTTGCGCTGGTCATATTCAGCTTGATTATGGTTATTGTGGCCGGCGTCAAAGCCAATGAGGGTGAACACTATCGTTATCCCCTCAGCATTCGATTTGTTAAGTAGCTGAGGGGTCGGGGAGTTTTTCTATCCTCTGTTTTCGGTAGACCCGCATTGGACTTCGACCCGTTAGGGGCTCCGGCCGCATGCGGTCCGCAACAATGGTTCCGGAAACGAAACAACCGCAGCAGATCCGCTTAGATTCACCCCGGAGCAGCCCCAGAGGACCGATTTCCACGGCAGCGCACAGCCTCGCTGCCTGCCATGGGGCGAACTCAGAATTCTGGGGGCGTTGCCGGAGCCCGGGAAAGATTTGTTGCGGCCGGCTGCGGCCGGAGCCCCTAAAGGGTCAATACATGTCTGAGCTTGCCGCGTAATGGATCGAGGGTATAAACTCCCCGACCCCTCAATTAGCTGATCCTTCTTGACTTTTTTCTGTATTTTTATCAAAATTAATTTTTCAGACACTGTGAATGAAATTGTAAGTCAAATGATCTTTTCCTGACCCCCAGGGGAATAGAAGTGGTTTAAAAATTTCAATCCCCGCCTCAACATATGAGAGCGGGGTTTTTGTGTGATTTTAAGCACAAAATTCAACGTTTACATCATTCGATTGCAAAAATTCAAATCACTTACGAGTTAACCCGGCGCTTCACTGGCCCCATCGCACAAAAAATACAACGCATGTTTCGAACGAAAGGAGTTCATCCAATTCCGCAACCTGTTATGAGGCGTGTTAAACATGGCATTTTTTGAAGAAGTTGTTCTTACAGATTCAATTAAAATCAAAACAACTGCCCAAAAAATTTTTACCTTTTTAACCAGTATTGTTGACGATAATAGCTATCGGGCCTGGCATAAAGAAGACCACGTCAGTTTTCGGTGGCTGAAAGGACAACCGTGGACTGAGGGATCAGTTGTTTATGCAGAGGAATACATTCACGGAAAGCTGCATAAATTAAAGTTTAAAATTACAAAAATCGTTCCCAATAAAAGAATTGAATATGTGCCCGTATCTCGCTTTATTCGAAAATTTTTTCCAAAGAATGAATTTATCATTGTGCAAAAAGGAGAATTTTGCCTCTTTATCGCGTCAGGAACTTACCGGTTGGGTTGGATTGGCAAAACCTTTTTTAAAAAAGCCGTTGAGAAGGGTTTATCAAGTGCCAAAACGCACATGCAAGAAGAAGGTGAAAATTTAAAGCAAATACTTGAAACCGGGTAGCAAGAAAGCGTGCGAATTCTCAATAATTCTTTGCGGATGTCTGATTTGGTTATCTGAGATTATCGAAAGGCTCTGCCTTAATTGTTATGCGCCGGATATATGAATACAGATGGGGCAATAACCCCAAGCGTTTAGAAATGAAAGGCCGGAAATGTGTGTTGCTTAAATCCCTTAAAATGGGTTCAGCAATCGTACAGTTTATGGATAACGGTCAAATTGAAGTTACCAGCAGTCGTGCCTTAAGGTGCATTGCAAAGGGGGTAAAACCTTTAGGTAAGACTCGAATATGAAATGCGATAAGTAAGAGAGGCTCATGTCACCGATATATGTAGATTTTGATGACGTATTGTCTGATACCACCCGCACATTTCTCAAAATACTAAAGCTTGAATACGGTAAAAGCGTAAATTTTGAGGATATCTTTTCATTTGATCTCAAAGCTTCTTTTAATCTTACCGAAAGTGAGTATGCGCATTTCTTTCAGCGAGTGCATCAGCCTGATGTGATAATGGCATTTCCCCCCGTGGATGGAGCGATTGGCACATTAGAAAATTGGGTTAATCTTGGCTATCAAATTTCAATTGTAACCGGTCGGCTAACCAGCGCCTATGAGGCCTCACTGGGTTGGCTGGCAAAACATAACGTACCTTACCATTCCTTCACCATGGTTGATAAATATTCCCGCGAAAATATTTACACCCAAATGGCCATTTCGATGCAAGAATTTTCTGAAATGCAATTTAGTTTTGCCGTAGAAGACTCGGCCACAATGGCACTGCATTTATCGCAGAAAATGGGCATACCGGTGGCACTAATGGATCGTCCCTGGAATAGAAGCATTAATTTAAACTACAAAATAAACAGGTATAAATCCTGGCCCGATATCCGCAATGATTTTTTAACCCCATAGCACTTTATCAAATGACATGTATTTATCGAAAAACCGCACGCATGTTGCAAATTTACGCAATTCAGATTACAACTCCACTGCATCCGCTACTCGGTGTAAAAGAATTTGAGGGATATTAAAGGAGAAGATCTGTATGGAGCTTACGAACATCTACCAAAAAGGAGAACAGCTTCTGAGGGGAAAAGAGTTCGGATGGCTGCTGGATGCGGTTGAAACCGGATTTATTTTGGAGCATGACCGCCGCATCCTTGATCGATATACCTTTCGTCCCCAATACCTCGACGGTGTAGAGCCTAAAACCGACTGTCGGGTCCTTGGAACTCAGCTGGCAACTCCGGTAATTATGTCAGCCATGACCATGCCGATTCCGGCGATTACGGAAAACGGCTTGATGGATGTAGCCGAAGCGCTAAAAGAGGCCGGTAGCCTTATGTGGACCGGTACGCCAATCCCAAAAAATCTAAAAAAACTCACTGCGGTGGGTGCTCCGGTCGTCGCCAATGCCAAGCCTTTAAGGAATCGAGACCAAATGTTCCAATGCCTTGAAGACATTCAGCAAGCCGGCGTTACATGGGTTGGTATTGAAACCGATGCCGGGCAAGGCACCAAAATCCACGACAAGCAGGTGGCCACAGACTGCGCACCACTTTCACTGAAAGAATTAAAAGATATCCGCAAAAAGGTTTCCTGCCCCTTAATCTGCAAGGGCGTTTTAAGCCGGCAAGATGCCGAAAAGTGCGCTGAGGCCGGCGCCGACGGCATAGTGGTTTCCAATCATGGCGCGCACACGCTTGACTATTTGCCCCATGCGCTGCAAGTATTGGAAGAAATTATAGAAGCTATCGAAGATAAGATGATTGTGATTGCCGACGGGGGTTTCCGACGCGGTAGCGATGTGGTGAAAGGATTGGCTTTTGGTGCTTCACTGGTCGGCCTTGGCCGTCCGATCCTTTACGGTCTTGCAGCCGAAGGTCGCGCAGGCGTCCGCCAAATCATCAATCAAATTACGGAAGAGATGAAACGTATCATGAGCCTGATCGGTGCGGAGGAACCCGGCAAGTTAAGCAGAGACATGCTGGTGGAAGACCCCTGATCGCCTATTGGGCATTGGGTCAGACGACAGCATCGAATTTACCGTTAAGAACAACATTGAGTTTTTACAAAAAATCAATTTGATATGATGCAAAATGGTTATCTCGGAAAAAAATCGGCCGGAGCGGCGATGCTCTGGGGTTTTTTTTTCTTTTTGGTCGCCTGCCCGGAAAAAGATGATGTGTCGGCTATCCGCGAATTGGTTAAAAAGGGGGCGCAACTGGCAGAGGACCATGATGTCGGCGGAATTATGGACCTGGCCACTGAAGACATTGTGGCGCATCCCGGCCAGGTGAGTCGTCTGGGGATCAAGCGTATCCTATGGCGGGCATTTAAGCACTACGGCAAGCTTAAGGTTTTATATCCCAAACCTTCCGTCGAGGTTTCTGCCGAAGACAATACAGCCGTCTGTAAGGCTTTTTTGCTGATTGTCAAAAAGGACCAGGCCTTTCCGGATGCAAAAGAGTTGTATGATGATCCCAAGCGCTGGCTTGAAACAGTGGGCGAAAGAGCAGATTTATATCAGATGAATCTACTGCTGATAAAAAAAGAAGGCTACTGGTGGGTTCAGCAGGCTCGCCTGGAGGGTTTTAAGGGTTTTGGATTCAGCAACTGATTTTAAAACACCTCAAACTCGCCGTGTGACGCCCAGACATAAATTGAATAACCGAGGGGTCGGGGAGTTTTTCTATCCTCTATTGTCGATAGACCCGCATAGGACTTCGACCCGTCAGGGGCTCCGGCCGCATGCGGTCCGCAACAATGGGCCCTGAAACGAAACAACGCCAGCAGATCCGCTTCGATTCACCCCGGAGCAGCCCCGGATGACCGATTCCCGCGGCAGCGTGCAGCCCCGCTGCCTGCCATGGGGCGAACTAGTGTTATCTCCCATAAAAATGTTACAAAAGTCGAGTGGTATATTGTAGTTTAGCTGAGTTCTTTAAACAACACAATGTCTATGGTTTCAGGTGTCAGTGTTCAGGTGTCAGCATTTTGACCGCTGGCTTCTATCTTCCGGCTGCAGGCCAGTCGCCAGGGGCCTGACACCTGACACCCGGCTGCGTGGCCGAAGCCGCTACGGCGAGGCGAAGGCCCGAAACCTGAAACCGATTTATCCCTGACACCTAAAAAACGACGAATTAACATTGATAAAATCAATCCGTGTTTTGTAAATTACTTGCGGGAGGTAGCACTAGAAACTATGGGGGGCGTTGCCGAAGTTCGGGAAAGATTTGTTGCGGCCGGCTGCGGTCGGAGCCCCTTACGGGTCAGTATATGTCTGAGCTTGCCGCGTGATGGATCGAGGGCAAAAACTCCCCGACCCCTCAGTCAATTATCTCCAAGGGAGGGTGAAACCATGAGGTGGTCATTTAAATTTGGTAGACTTGTAGGAATCGATGTTTATGTTCATTTTACTTTTTTTCTGCTCCTGGCTTGGGTGGCATTCGTTTATTGGCAACAGAGTCAATCATTGGGAGCCGCTCTTTTAGGTGTCTCCTTTATATTAGCTATATTTGCGTGTGTCGTATTGCATGAATTGGGTCACGCCATAACAGCAAAAAAATATGGAATCAAAACACGGGATATCATCCTGCTGCCAATCGGTGGCGTGGCGCGCTTGGAAAGAATGCCGGATAAACCGCAGCAAGAATTATGGGTGGCTTTGGCCGGGCCGGCTGTTAATGTCGTTATTGCAACTGTTCTCGGTTTGTGGTTATGGGTCACAAACAGCTTTTCGCCCTCCAACCCGCTAACCTTCACGACCGGACCATTCATTGAAAGATTAATGGGTGTAAATATATTTTTGATTCTATTTAACATGGTTCCTGCTTTTCCAATGGATGGTGGACGCGTTTTACGCGCTTTACTTGCCACGCGAATCGAATATACCCGGGCGACACAGATTGCGGCCAAACTGGGGCAGGGAATCGCAGTGGTATTCGGAATTGTTGGCCTTTTTTACAATCCACTGCTTCTGTTTATCGCATTTTTCGTTTGGGCTGGTGCTGCACAGGAAACCCGTTTGACCCAGATGAAATCAGCTCTCAGCGGAATTCCGGTGAGTCAAGCGATGCTGACTGATTTCAGTCGCATTCATAAAAACAACACCCTGCATCAAGCAATCGAGCTGACACTATCCGGGTCGCAAAAAGATTTTCCGGTAGTTGATAATGATTCAATTGCCGGCGTATTGACCCAAAGCGATTTGCTGTCGGCTCTGTCTAAACAGGGCCAACATTTACTTGTTTCAGATGTCATGCAAAAAAACTTTATAACGGTGGAATCCTCGGACAAGCTAGAAAACGCCTTCATCAAGCTGAAAGACTGCAATTGTCATACTTTACCGGTAACCCAAAGTGGCCGATTGGTCGGCCTGCTAACCATGGACAACCTTAACGAACACATGCACATTCAAGCAGCGTTGGGAAATCCAAATTAAACGTGTTCGTCAAAAAATAAAGGGCTCGACGAAAACAGACAATGATCACTCAGATGAAACGAAAAATCTCAAAATTGGTCAAAGCGATGCTCAAAGAGGGGATGAGCCTGAAAAGAATTTCCCTATGCATTGCTTTAGGGGCGACATTGGGTGTCTTTCCTGTTTTAGGTATGACCACCTTACTATGCACAGCTGCAGCCTTTCTTTTTCGATTGAACCTGCCTGCCATTCAGGTAGTGAATTTCATGGTATACCCCTTGCAAATCGTTTTGCTGGTGCCTTTCTACGGTACTGGCAATTGGTTATTCCAGCAGCAGAAACTGCACTTGATCAAAGAAGACCTGATCGGTTTATTTGCGAAAGATTTCTGGGGCAGCATGGTCAATCTCTGGGATTTGACGCTTTATGCGATTGTTTCCTGGTTGATCGTCAGTCCGTTTCTTGTTTTGCTGCTGTACGGCATCTTAAAATCGGTCATGCGCGCGATGGCCATTTCTTATGACAGAATTAAACCAACCCAAGAATAAGCCTCAGCGCACGCTCAGACTAGTTTCGTTTGGCCAGACGATAATGTGAAACCAGCCACTCCTGACCGCTGCGAAAGCCCCAGAGTTCGGCACACGCCATAAAAAAAATGCGCCAGCGCTGCAGCCAGATTTCCGCATTCTCAGGGCTATATGTATCTTCAAAGATTGGCAGGATTTCTTCACGACGGCTATCCAGGTTGTCCAGCCAGGCTTCGGCGGTTTTTCGGTAGTGCGTACCATCTACCCGCCAGTGGGCTTCCACCACCAGTTGGTCCTGTAAATAAAGCAGCAAATCATCCGAGGGAATCATCCCCGCCGTAAAAAAGTGTTTGCCCAGCCAGTTATCTTTATTTTCCTCGAAAATATAAGCGTATTTGCGGTGCGTAAAAATATGGATAAATAATTTGCCCGTCGAATGCAGCCAGGAGTTAATCCGCGCAAGCAGCTTAGGCCAGTTGCGCATGTGCTCGAACATTTCAACGGAAACGACGCGATCAAATTTTTGATCGGTGCTGAAGTCATTCATGTCAGCGGTGGTGACGTCTAAATTGGTCAGGCCCTGTTCTTGGCAGACATTACGGATGAATTCGCGCTGCGATTCAGAATTAGACACCGTGATAATATGGCTACCCGGGTATTTTTCAGCCATCCACAACGAAAGCGCCCCCCAGCCGCATCCCAATTCCAGGATACGCATTCCATCTGCCAATTGCGCGCGCTCAGCGGTTAAGGTCAGCATTCGCGCCTCGGCCTCATCCAGGCTTTGCACATCGGACTCCCAAAGACAGCCGCTGTATTTTAAATGCCTGCCCAGCACCAATTTGAAAAAAGCCGATGGGACTTCATAGTGCTGTTCTTTGGGTTTTTCGGTTTGAACGGCGATTGGGCTTCTGCGCATATCAGCAATGAACTCAGCCAAAGCAGCACGCTGGGATTCGATATCTCCTCTGTCTTCCACTTGCAGACGCTTTTTGTCAAGAATTCGAATGCCAGCGCGAATCAGAAAATCCGGCAACCAACCGCGCTCGGCCAGTTCAACCCATAATTTCATCTATCCTCCTTTTTTGGAAACCAGGGGAAGAATGCCGGGGTGCGCTGGATATACTCGCGGTACTCCGGCCGGGTGTCGACAATGGTTTTTTCCATCAACGGAATGCCTGTCATCTTCAGTAAAACAGTCGTGATAACCAACGGGCTTATCACCGTCCACCAGCTCATGGGGGAGGATAATGCAATCAGAAAAATGCCCCACCAGATCAAAAATTCACCGAAATAATTGGGATGGCGGGAATACGTCCATAACCCTCGGTCCATGACTTTGCCCTTGTTGGCGGGATCAGCCTTAAATCGCGCCAGCTGCCAGTCGCTGATCGATTCAAAAACAAATCCGATCATCCAGATGATCGCCCCCATAAAATCGAGCCAGATAAAATGTGCCGGTATCGGTGACACCTGAGCGTACTGGATCGCCAGTGCGATCATCCATAAAAACAGGGCCTGAAGTAAAAAAACCTTGAACAGACTAATGATCCAGAATCGGTCGCCGCTGGCCTGACGCCAGCCACCGTAGCGAGGGTCCTCGCCCTTACCCCAGTTGCGCCAGGATAAATGTACGCTCAGCCTCAGCCCCCAGAGCGTGGTAATGGTGGCAATTAAAAATTTGCGCCCGACGAAGCCCTCGGCCAGGCCGAAAGTTATCCAGGCGATCAAAACAAATCCCAGGCCCCAGAGGCTGTCGACTATCGTTACATTTTTATAGATCAGGCTGATCAACCAGCCACAGAACATCATGCCTGTCACGGCGGCCAAATTCCAGCCCAATATCGTCAGTAAATTTTCCATTTCCTATTCTCTCCAAACGACCGGCTCAATTCTACGAGATCATTCGATCCGGCTTTAACGGGTCGGCCACCGGCTTGCCGGCTTTGCGCCCGGCGATGGCGTCGCGGATTTGTTCATGAACGCCACTGCTGATGGGATATGCCAAAACGATGATAAAGGCGACGATATTGCAGACCGACGGTACCAGCGCATACAGCATTCGCAAGGTTAGCTGCACCTGTTCGGTTTGTTCAACGTTGGGTGTATAGCCGGCTAATCCGAGTATAGACAATCCAGCGCCCACACCGATGGCCGCTGCAAATTTTTTAGCAATCGACCACAGGCCGATATACTGTCCCTCTCGTCTCTGACCGGTGAGCAGTTCATCGTAATCGATCACATCCGCCTGGATGGCAGAAGGCAGCGCCAGGGTGGCGCCAAAGCCAATACCGGATATGAAGACTAAGAATCCATAAATTTGCGCATCACCGGGACCCAGAAAAAAGACGCCGATAAAAGCGCCGGTATTGATGGCCATTGATGTTAGCCAGGCCGCCTTCTTGCCGATGCGACGCGATAGCAAGATCCAGCCGGGCAAAAAAATAATTCCGGTTACGAAATAAAGCAGCAAAAAGGCATCGGCCAGAGGCGACCGCAAGACATATTCGACATAATATAAAATCAGGGTTGCCGGTAAATTACTGCCAATCGCTGCGATGGTATAAGAAATCAATAGAATGATAAATGGCCGATTGCGAACCACATAGCGAAATCCCATCCACACGCCGGTCGGCTTCTGGACTTTAGCGGATTGTTTTTCTTTAATGGCCGTCACGCACCACCAGCAGGAACCGATCAACAAAGGCGCATACAGTACCGCAATCCAGAAAAATTTTGCGCGCTCGCCTGCAGCATCCGGTGACAGACCAAAGGCCCATTCGACAATCGCCGGCGAGCTGGCAGCCATCAGCGTGCCGGCGATGAGAAATCCGTCGCGCATTCCAAAAAGGGAGGTCCGTTCGTGATAGTCGAAGGTGATTTCAGGTCCCAGGGATTCAAAGGGAACTACAACCGCGGTCCAAAACAGAAAAAGCGCATAAATACAAATTCCAAACCACCATGTCTCGAAGTAAGCAGAGGCGTGCGGCGGGTTAAACAAAAAATACATGCTCAAAACGACAAACAGGGACCCCGCGGCAATATAAGGACGACGTCTTCCAAATCTTGTTTGCGTTCGATCCGAGATGTAGCCAATAGCGGGATCGGTCAGCGCATCAAAAATGCGCACGCTAAATAAAATGGTGCCCAAAACCGCAATATTGATTCCGACAACATCCGTATAAAATTTGGGGATATAGACATAAACCGGTATTCCAACAACCGCCAACGCAAATGCCGGCGCTGCATACGCAATTTTTTTCCGCAAAGCGATAGGGTCTGAATGCCGCGTTTTCACGATAAATCCAGAAGTTCTTTTTTAAAGGTTCCACTAATCGGTCTGGGCCCCAGCCAGATGGAAAACAAGGCGGCCGCAAAATCGGCGCCTTCGACAACGCCCTTGGATTCTCCGTTTAGTGCCAGCTCGGTCCCCCGACCGGGTATGTAGGTCAAGGAATACCGATCGCCCGGCTGAACATCCTGGTAAAGTGAGTTGTGGTATTCGATACGGGGTCGCAGGCGCTCGTAGGTCTGCGGATCTACATTTTCAGATATTTTTTTAAGTTCATCATAGTTTCCTTCATTTCGCCCCTCCTAATGAAACAACGTCGCCATGCATTGGCGATCAGATGAAAAAAAGAAAACATAATACAATGTGACATAAACAGACTTTGCTAACATAATACTGATTCATGCAATGGCAAATGCCTGCAGACGGTTTCTAAATATACCTCCACAAATCGGGTGTTCGCGTAAAACAGATCAGACATTTTCAAGCGTTTGCGGGTTTCTGGAAAAATCAGAATTAATTTTAAAATTGAATCGCTTCATATGGTGGGAAATCAGAGACACGCATGGGAGTGTTCGCCCTCTGCAAATATTATCCGGAGACTTGGAAGGATCTTATTCTGCCCGCTGCGGGATTTTTTGCAGCTTCGTCAGGTCGTAGCCCTGCGCTTTGAGAAAATCCAAAATATGGATCGGTTTCAAAATTCTCATCGGAATCGATATATGGATTTTGATTGATTTCATAAGGTTATGGATTTCTTTATTTTCAATCTGCTCGGGAGCCGATGAGCCGCTCATTGTTTTCAATCTTCGTTTGACAGCTGATGCAATAACGGGCCATCGGCTTGACTTTTAACCGCTTAATGGGAATGTCTTCGTCGCAAAGATCACATATACCGTATAAACCCTCTTCAATATCCTGTAAAGCTCGCTCGATTTCTTTGATGACCATATTGTTCCGGCTGCAAAGATGGTGGGAAAAATTGCGCTCGATGGCATGGGCAGCCTGATCAAGCGGGTCCGGTCGATGTTCGTCTGGCTCCTTAAGGCCGGCAAGATTACAATCAGAGTCGGGCAATAATTCCTGAAGCTTTGCAGATAGTAGGCGCTTGAAGTATTTTAGGTTTTGTTTATTCATTTTTTTTAAATCTCCCAACAATAGATTTCACGACGACTCGTTGTATCCACAGATGAGGCAAATACTTAATTGAACAATGACAGGATGAAAAACACAATATTAATCACCATTTTATGTTAATCAACTGCGATGTGACCCTCATAAAATAAAAGCCGGCTTTTTCGCCCGTTTCGTATCTAATTCCGCCTTTATTTTTCATCGATGTTTATCTTATCAAGATTTAGCAATTCCCCAACATATCTCTAATATCAGCAATATAAATTTTGCCTATTTAGATTGTGCATATGAACAACTCCTGTAAAACATTATTTCAATTGTGCTACAAGCGACGAAGGCCCTCGGCCAAAAAGCCAAAGGACAGTCCCGAAGAACTGCCCTTAACAAGAGGTTCGAATACAAATAAATGTAGCCTCCTCCTCTCGATTCGCAAAAATTTTATAAATGGTTTTTAAAAAATTCTGTGATTTTTTTTATCCTTGAAAACGGCCAGGGCCTCATCTATTTTTTGTTCCATTTCATTTCTTTCAACTTCAGTTAGATCGAAAAAAATCGCCGGGTCCTGGAGAAAATTATGGACAAAAGCGGTCAACGTTTTGACATCTTTGACCCCGTTGCCTTCAAGATATTTATAGAATTCATTCATCATAAATCCTTATCGGTTCGACAAAATTGTCTGCTGGTTTCAACGGTTAATTGGCGACCCGGCTCAAAGAATATGAATTTCGCATATCCGCCGGAAGTGATGGCCGTATATGGCAAGGGTGACGGCCAGAGGCAG
>JASFTL010000001.1:0-28967 GCA_050053555.1 Desulfobacterales bacterium | reverse complement strand
ACTGATCCGATATTAGCGCCAATCGCAGACTGGCATCCTCAATCTGATTGGGTATGATGCCGGACATAAAATATCGGCTCTGCAAAGCAACCCACTTGATTTTACCTTCAAAGGTATTCTGGTCTTTAATTTTTTTGGTCTTAATTTCTTCAAGATGATTATTAATATAAGCGCTGGGTCCTTCAAAGGCATACAGGCGTTTATCACTCGGCGCATTGCTGTTTAAAGTCACAAAAAGCTTATCCTGAAGAACCCGGCTCGATCCGTTATTGACCGTCACTGCCATACCCACGATGTAGGAATCCGGTATGAACGTGTACGTTTTTTGGACCAGAATACCGTCGTCCGTGCGCCATGCAAAGGTGATGTCGCGAGAGCTGTCAGTCACCTGCAGCTCGTCGGAAGCCAGATCTGCAGTAAAAATGCCTTCTGCCAACCCCGGGATGCTCTGGCCGGCAAATCCAATCTGTCCGATGCCCAATTTCTCCTCACCGGTGAGAATCTGTTTTCGAGCGGCGTCTCTGGCAACGGATTCACGGTAGTTCTTCAGAAGCAAACTGTAAAAGGCGGCGCCGTTTTCTGAAATTTTGGCCTCATAAAGCGGCGTATCCACGGTAATGGTGCGGGCGATTTCAGGAGTGGCCGGGGTGGCGGTTGTTTCTGCAAGGGGAGCTATTTTTTCAGTCTCTGCGATGTAAGGCTTTTCTTTTTCCTGGACCGGTTGTTCTTTTTCAGCTGCAGGGGCTTCAACTTTCTTGGCTGCCCGCTGCGGCTGTTGTTGCGGATTAAAAACAAAATGCCAGACCAGAAACACAAGAAGAGAGAGGACGATGGCTATTAACAAGCGCGCTTGATCCATTGTTTTCTCCTAACCTAGAATGATGAGTTCGATATGATGCATCCTCTTGCGAGAAGATTCATCTTGTTTCATGATCAAAACGTTTTCTTATCCGGGGACTTCGTTTGGGGAGCAGGGGCAGTGCCGTTACCCGAAACCATTTCCCATGCTAAAACCATTAGCAAAGTTTTGTTACGCGCAGGTTAGGGAACCGGATCAACGCCACCGGGATGATAAGGATGACATCGTAGCAGTCGCTTTGCAGCCATGAACAACCCTTTGAAAGGACCGTGCTGCTGGATTGCCTGATAGGCATAATTCGAACAGGTTGGATAAAAACGACATGATAGGCCTAAAATCGGAGATAATATGAGCTGATAGGCCCTAATCGATGCTAACATCAATATCGATATAATCTTTTTAATCAACACAATTCGAAATCTTTTCAAACAAATCTTGAAGGGCTGAAAACACCTTCTCGGATGAAAGGTCTGCGGCCTTTGGCTTGGCTACAATGTTAATATCCCAGTTTTGTTTTAATTGCTGCCGGTTTAATCGAAAGTATTCGCGTATGAGACGTTTGATTCGGTTTCTTTGGGCAGCGCTTCCGACCTTTCGTGTAACAGTTATGCCCAGCCGTGGGCGGTGGTATTGGCCAGGTGCAAAAAAAGCGATAACACAGTCGTTTTGTAGCTTGCGTCCGGATTGGGTCAGTTCGAGAAACTCAGATCGCTTTAAGATTCGATCTTCCTTTTGAAAGGAAAAACGCATCGGCACCTATTTCGTTATCCCGGCCGTTTTAACCTGCGAGTCGAGCCCTGCCTTTTGCTCGCCGTCGGTTAATTATTCTACGACCCGCTTTTGACGACATCCGCTTGCGAAATCCGTGATTTCTGGCCCGTCTAAGACGGCTGGGCTGAAAAGTACGCTTCATTTTATAAGTCCCTTAAATAATTTTATATTTTATCGTTTTGACTTTTAAGACAATTTTAAAATTACCGAGTTATGGTATGGCAAACCCGAAATTTTTGATATAAATCACAAGCCTGAAGTCATGTCAAGATCAAATATTTTGCTAAATATTTGAATACTTATTCCTTGTGAATTTCAAATATATCAAATTCTTCCAGATGATAAGTGGTGTTGGGATAAATCACGATTTGTTTGCCGATGCTCTGTTCCAAAGATGTAATCAGATGATTCTCTTCACCATGCAACAGCTCGGCAATCTGCGGATTAACTCTCAAGGTTAACCGAATCCCATTCATATCTTGGGATTCCCGCAAAATTTCGCGAAAAATAGTGTAACAAATAGACTGCTTGGAAACAATGTAGCCTTCCCCGTCACAGTAATAGCAGGGCTCACACAGGATCCGGGTCAGCGGCTCCCGCGTCCGCTTGCGGGTCATTTGAATGAGTCCCATATCCGACATGGGCAGCACATGGGTTTTACTCTTGTCCCTTACCAGCGCTTCCTTCAAGGCGTTGAACACCTTTTCCTGGTTGGACCTCTTTTCCATGTCGATAAAATCAATCACAATAATACCGCCGATATCGCGCAGCCGTATCTGATAGGCAATCTCTTTGACGGCCTCAAGATTGGTTTTTAATATGGTCTCTTCCAGATTATGTTTGCCGACATAGCGGCCGGTGTTGACATCGATGGCAACCAGGGCCTCGGTGTGTTCAATGGTAACATATCCGCCGGATTTGAGCCAGACTTTGCGCTTCAATGCGCGCGATATGTCGCCTTCCAGATTGTAGGCGTCAAACACCGGTTCAGCGCCTTCATATAGCACCACATGATCTTTTAGGCCCGGCATATAAGTGTCCAGAAAGTATAAAACCGCATCGTAGGTCGGTTTGGAATCGATGACCAGCTTTTCAACTTCATGGATGAGCAAATCCCTTACCGCACGCAGGCTGACGGACAGCTCTTGATGCAACAATGATGGAGACGGCGCGTTTTTAAATTTTTTATTGATGTTCTCCCACAGATTATTCAAAAATGACATCTCCGAAGCCAGCTTGTCTACCGGCTCGCCTTCGGCGGCAGTCCGCACGATATAGCCGTAATTACCGGAGCGTAAATCCTGTGCGGCCTTGCGTAAGCGTTCGCGTTCAGCTTCATCTTCGATCCTGCGGGAAACGCCGATATGGTCCGACGTCGGCATGAGTACCAGAAATCGACCCGGCAGCGAAATAAAAGACGATATTCGCGCGCCCTTGGTTCCAATGGGAGATTTGGCGACCTGGGCCAGCAGTTCCTGACCCTCCGACAGAATTTCTTCGATTAGAAAATTGCGTCTATATTCAAAAGGAGGCTCGTCGGGATTGCTTTTGGTTTCGAAATCCTGCTCTTCTTCCTCAGATTCGATCGCAAACATGCGCTCATACGCTTTAAAATCATTGTTATAGACATCATCCACATAGATAAAAGCGGCCTGATTGAGACCGACGTCCACAAAAGCAGCCTGCATACCGGGCAACACCCGTAAGACTCTGCCCTTGTAAATATTGCCGGTGACATCTGAATCATCCCCACGGTCGACATACAATTCGCAGATGGTTCCATCTTCCAAATGTGCCACCCGGGTTTCATGATCGGACACATTAATGACAAGTTGTTTGTACATACGTTTTTCGAATTCGACCTATAATTAAGAAAAATTAAACCTTAAGTATTACAGCCTCCGCGCAAAGCCGTTTTGTGAAAAAATTGGTGCTTCGAATTTTCAACCGATCTAAATTATGATTGTCTTCCTAATATGTTGCTAAACTCCCAAGTCGTTCGATAACTCTCCCACCTTAGTAATAGTTGCCTGTTTGACCTGCTCTTCGCTCAGATCGAAAATATGGCGCAGAATATCAAACGGCCGAACCGTTTTTCCCGGTTGTGATTTGAGTGTAAAATTCAGCTGTCGCGCACTCACCAATTCACATTTTTCTACAATATCCTTTAAATCTATCTTTTTCAACTTTCCTTTTCGGCTCGTCAGCGTAATGGGTGCTTCTGACATATCGTTAAAAGCCTTTAAGCGGGCTTCCTGGAAAAGATCCGCTTTGAGTTCAACCCGGTACCGTATAAGCGGCTGGGAAGTTAGCGAGGCCTTCCTGGGAGCCAGTTGACAGTCGGTAATCTTCAGTCCGGCAGGTAGATGCGCATTTAAGCCATCGATCACGGCCTGGGGTCTTATATGACCGGGTACGGTGGCAATAAAGCGCTCCTTTAAGCTTTCGATTCCAACCGGCAACGGATTATCAAAGGAAACTTTGGGTTTGGGGTGAAATCCTTCTGAAAATTTAACGGCAATACCGGCTCGTTTTAAGGCGCGTAAAAAGATATTAACCAGCTCAAGATGCCCGAAATACCTGGCTGCGTCCTGCTTGACATAGAACACACTGAGTTTTTTATAAGTCACCTGCTTCTCAATATGGGATGGATTCGCCTCGACGGTATCTATGCCAAAATTCTGGTGCGTCAGGGGTTCAATCTGGTCAAAGTCACAGACGCCGCACTGGTTGCAGTCATCAACCCGGCAATCCGCCGTATAAGCTCCCTGACGTGCGGTTTCCCATTCATCCTTTAAAAAAGCCTTGGTCACCTGGGTATGAATATGATCCCAGGGCAACGGCTCGCAGACATCTCTGGCGCGGGTAGTATAAAAATCAGGGTCAACACCTTCCTCGCCAAATGCCGCTTCCCACCGGTCGTATTGAAAATGATCACTCCAGCCGTCAAATTTGCAGCCTTTATGATAGGCCGCCACCAGCAGGCGGCACAGCCTGCGATCACCGCGCGCCCAAACGCCTTCCAGCCAGCTGACTTTCGGATGCTGCCATTTTAATTGCAGGCCGGACAATTTCAGCTGATCCTGAACCCATCTTAAGCGGTCTTCAGATTCTGCCAGTGACAGCTGGGACGCCCATTGAAAGGGCGTATGGGGTTTGGGAATAAATGTCGCCAGGCTGACATTGATCTGGCCCCGACGCTTGGGAGGGCGTTTGATTTTGCGCAGCCCTTTGACTAAATCCACCAGCGCCGCTATATCTTCATCAGTTTCGGTGGGAAGCCCGATCATAAAATAGAGTTTGATTACTTGCCAGCCCAGATCAAAGGCATCTTTGACCGTCGCAATTATTTCGGTTTCACTGATATTTTTGTTGATCACGTCCCGCAGCCGCCGGCTGCCGGCTTCGGGCGCAATCGTAAAACCGGTTTTGCGAACCGTTTTGATCAGCTTCATCAGCTCCGGCGTCAGGGTGCCGGCCCTCAGAGACGGCAGCGAAACAGCCACATTTTCCGCCGCAAAACGGGACATCAAGCGTTCCATCAATGGTACGATACACCCGTAATCGCCGGTGCTTAGCGACAGCATTGATATATCTTCATATCCGGTGGTGCCAATGGATCGGGCGCCAAGCTCCAGTAAAGATTCCGGCGACCGTTCCCGCACCGGGCGATAGATCATACCGGCCTGACAGAATCGGCAGCCCCGGGTACAGCCCCTGGCAACTTCCAGCCGCAGGCGATCGTGCACGGGCTTGCCGTAGGGAACGATCGGTTTGTCCGGAAAAGGTACCTGATCCAAGTCAGCAACGATGGTTCGCGTTACATGGCGATAATCCGGATAACGCGGCACCACGGTCTGAAAGCCGCAAGCGTCATACTGGGGCTCGAAAAAGGCCGGAATATAGACCCCTTCAATCTGCGACCAGCGTTTCAGAAGGCCTTCTCTGTCCGGCCGGGTATGCGTATGGCTGTCCATCCAGGATTGCGCCAGTTGCATAATGACCGTTTCACCGTCTCCAATAATCATCGCATCAAATAAATCCGCAACCGGTTCAGGATTGCAGGTACATGGGCCGCCGGCGATGATCAGCGGATGGGAGTTATCGCGCTGCGCGGCATAAAACGGAATACCGGCCAGATCCAGAATGGTCAGGATATTGGTGTAATTCAGCTCGTAAAGCAGGCTGAATCCGATGATATCAAAACGGTTCAGGGGCTGACGGGATTCCAGGGAAAACAGCGGCAATCCCGCAGACCGCAGGCGCGCCTCCATGTCGACTCCGGGTGCAAAAACCCTCTCGGCCGCGATATCCGCATGAGAGTTGAGAATATGATACAAAATCTGCATCCCGAAATGGGAGGTGCCAATTTCATAAAGGTCCGGAAAGGCCAGCGCAAACCGCAGCTTGACACTGTCCAAATCCTTTTTGACCTGATTGATTTCGCCCCCCAAATAGCGGCTGGGTTTCTCAACCAAGGGTAAAATGTCTTCAATCGCTTTGATGCTCATAGATACACTGGGAAGTGCTAAACATTCAATAATCGTAACCTCGTTCGAAGTTTTCCAAAATACACAAAAAAAATGATCTAAAATGCCTAAAATTGTGTTGTCGCTTGCGCCGCGTGGCGCTCCACCTTTTAAATTAAGATGATCGTTCGACCCAGAGGCTCTCGGCGGGTAGAGTTCCTAAACTTCAGGCACTTTAGCTCACTTTAGGCATTTTAGGCATTTTCTTTCGGAGTTATGTTACCAGATTAATTCTAAAAAATGAAGCAGCCTTCTTTATTTTTATGCGGTGATGTTTATATTCTGGCAGTCTAAATGTGCCTTGATTTCCAACCCAACCGAAACTGAATAGACGGAAGGATCGATATGCCCAGCCACTTCATGCCGATCATAAAAAAAACAGGTCGCATTCTCTTTGTCCTGGTTTCTTTTCTGCTTCTGGGACTGACAATACCGCCTTCAGGCGATGCCCTGAAAAATGAGCGCGAAAGCCCGGTGGTCCGGGCGGTGCGTAAGGTTAGTCCAGCTGTAGTCAATATAAGCTCCTCCTATGAGGTCCGCAAGCGCACCAATCCCTTCTCCGGTTTTGGTATGAATCCTTTTTTCGACGAATTTTTTAAAGACTTCTTTGACCCCAGATTTGAACAGCGCCAGCAGAGCAGCAGTCTGGGTTCCGGTGTGATTATCGACGGCAAGCGGGGCTTTATCCTCACCAACGCGCATGTCATCGAACGGGCCGGCAAAATTAAGGTGGTGTTGCAGGATGAACGCGAATTCGAAGCCGCAATTGTGGGTGCCGATCCGGACTCGGATTTAGCCGTTTTAAAAATCGACTCCCAAAAACGGTTGCCGTCCATCGAAATGGGCAGCAGCGATGACCTGATGATCGGCGAGACCGTCATTGCCATCGGTAACCCTTTCGGGTTTTCGCACACAGTGACCACCGGTGTCATCAGCGCCGTCAACCGCAGTATCCGGGCCGAAGATAAAGTGTATCTGGACTTTATCCAGATTGACGCTTCCATTAACCCCGGAAACAGCGGCGGCCCTCTGTTGAATATCAACGGCGATTTGATCGGCATCAATACCGCCATTTACGCCAAGGCCCAGGGCATTGGTTTTGCAATTCCCATCAACAAAGCCAAAAAAATTATTTCTGATTTAATTCAGTTCGGCGAAGTTATCCAGGCCTGGATCGGCATAACCGTACAAAATCTGGACGCCAGGCTGGCCAGCTATCTGAAAGTACCCGGCAAAAAAGGGGTTATGGTAAATTCCGTTGAGCCTCAGAGCCCCGCAAACGAAGCCGGTCTGCTGGAAGGCGATATTATCCTGGCGATTGGTAAAAAAAAGATCGCTTCGGTGCGCGATTACTGGTCGATTAAAAAAGCCTATGCCGCCGGGGATTCGCTCGTGGCCCGAATATGGCGCGATGGTGAAATACAAGCCGTCCGAGTTAAGACCCGGATGTTTCCCATGGAATTGGCCGAAGATCTGGCCTTCCGATTAATGGGAATTCGGGTCGAAGACTTGACCAAAAGAAACCGCCGGTATTATCGAACCGCGGCCCGCGAGGGCGTGGTCATTTCAGAGATCGACAGCCGCAGCCAACTGGCCAAGATCGGCGCCCGGCCGGGAGATGTCATTCGACAACTTGACGACACGGCCATCGAGAACAAAGATGATTTCAAAAAGGCGGTCGTCAAGTACCGTCAGAAACGATCGCTGGTGATTTTACTGCAAAGAGGGGAGCAGGGCTACTACATCACGCTCAAACTCTAAAAGCTATCTCAAAAAAGCGTCTAAGTGCTCATGGCGGTGTTGCGGATCGGTTCAGACCTCAGTCCTCAGCACTTTTAGCTTTATTTCATTCTAAAGAACGCACGGCTCTGACGTAATTGTTATCATTAAATGGACGAGCCCATCCAGACTTCACAGCCTGATAAGTAGCCCATTTCACGGGCCTGACGCCGCCATCGGAAAATCTGACCATCCAACCGCCGTAATGCCCATCATCAAGTTCGGTACGTTTATCTGAACCCCAACACCGTCTTTGTTGCGTATCAAATATAGGGTCTATGTGGGCACCACTTTTTTTGTTTTTCTCAAGAAGGGATGCTAATTCCTCTAAGGTCGGCATTCGCCAGTCTGCATATCCTGCAAACCGCCGCTTATTGAGTTGTTTGATGTATTTTACAGCATCTTTATTTTCCAACGGTCTTCCAGAGCCTCTCTTCTGCCACATCAAACCTGTAACCGTGTCGGTTATGGTGTCATCCTGATTATCTACAAATTCATTTGCAAAACTGCCTATCGGGTAACGCTGACTTTCAAAAAAATGATATTTCAAGAGCATGTTTTTGATATCCCGCTCGGTAAGTTCCTTGGGTTTTTTGCGCAATGTGACCTTCACTGCCTGCACTGGCATGGGAATAGCCGCCAGTTTGGGTGTTTCAGCCTTTTGCCCTTGTCCGCTTTCGGCTTTCAATTGCGCAAGCTCCTGACGCAAGCGCGCAATTTGGGCTTCTTCCTCCGCAATCCGTTTTTTCTCGGCTTCCAGTTCCGATATTGATGTATGAGCGGCGTTAAATTGGTCTGTACTTTTTTGCGCAGATTTAAAATCACCTTTATCTGCTTGTGGATTGTGGATATTTCCGAATTCGAGCAGGCGTATTATTTTATCTGATCTCACCATCTTTTCAACGGCTTTGCGGACGCCGTCCTCAACCGCTTTAGATGCGGATTTAGATGGATTTTCTGAAAAATCAAATCCGGGCCGGCCCTGAGTATCTCCTATTCCTTCAACTTCATCTCTTAAAATAATATTTCCTTCAACATCATAAACCTTGATTCGGTATCTTATTCTGGCTGGATAAACTTGAAATTTCGTCAGCGGGATACCAAAGTCAAATTGATCGATTATCGGTTCAAGAACCGCATGTACGGTTCGTTTATTTTCATCCGCAAATGGCGGAATTCGGTCGACAAGTTCAACCGAGAGAAATTGCTGGTCTAAACATAGTTTAAATTGAGAAGCACTTGCCGCCCCTAGGTTGGTATAATTCCATTGATCACCCATTTTGTATTCTGAAACTTTAAAATTTCTGAATTCCTCGGATACAAAAAGTCCAACATCAAGTGGAATCCGGTCAACACCGGTCTGCAAAGGTGGATTGGGGATGACCGGAACCGTATGGGCACAGCCTGTGAAGACCATAAAACCAACGGCCATGAGCCCTGCCCATTTAAAGCAAATATTATATTCTGGTTTCATCTCGGCTGGCTCCCTTCTCCTTAAACTTGCTTATCCGTCCCAGGACGATCGATGAGCCCATCATTACGACTCCAATGCAAATACTCAAAACCATTGATCCAATCAACCAACAGCTCACAATAAAAAGGCCGAATCCAAAAACCATCGCAGCCGCTATTATCTTCTTGTTGAACTTAAACATTAATTTACATTGGTAATTATTGCCATGATTATGTAATGGTTACCTTTTCTTTGGCCGGCTTTGAGGTTAATTCATTTTATGGAACGCACGGCCCGGACATAATTGAATTCATCCTTTCCATACCAGGTGTCATAATTCTTTCTATGTCTTGCATCGGTAATCGTGCCGTTCAAAAAGCTGATAATCCAATCTTCATAAAATACGCCTGGCATGGGTATGGAGTCTGCGCTCCAGCATTTTGTTTGCCTGTTGTCAAAAATCGAATTAATGTAAATTCCATTTTCTTTGGTGCGCGTCATCAGCGATGCCAGCTCTTCAATGGTGGGCAGGCGCCAATCCGAATAACCGGCAAACTTTTCCCTGTTCAGTTTTTGCAAATAGCGAGTCGCCGGCAAATACAGCAGGCTGTGCCTGGATCCTCCTTTTTGCCATATGAGGTCCGTTATTCTGTCCGTTATGGTGCCATCCGGGTTGGCAATAAAATCATTGGTAAAATTGCCCGAAGGATTCCGCTCGACATCAAAAAAATGAAATTTCAAAAGCATTTTTTTTAATTGTCGTCTGGAAAGTATCTTCGGCTCTTTGCGCAATAAGATTTTTGCTTTCTGCACATCTTCGGGAATAGCAGCCAGTTTGGGTGTTACAGTCTCAGAGGTTTGGGTTTTAATTTCTTTGCCCTGACTGTCGATGATCGCTTGCTTTTCTTGCTCCAGCCGGCGGCGCTCGGCTTCTAACTTTTTGCGCTTGGCGAACAGCGCCTTGAGTTGCTCTTTCTCGCGAGCCATTTGTTCTGCTTGGGCCGCTTCTGTATCTTTCTGTTTTTTCGTGGTTTTTCGATCAATTTTAGTTGGAGCAGGTGGTTGCGATCGTTTTAAAACAAATACAAAATCTCCCTTGTCCAGTCGGGGATTGTTGATCTTGCCAAACTGGGGATGCTGGGCTTTGCGCGAATAGTTGATCACCTTTTCCTGAAGATAGGCGCCCAGTTCCTCACCGGTCACATAACCGTCACGGTTAACGTCCGCGTAGCCGTCTTTAATCCCCTGGATAAAAACCACCTTAAACACCGATCGATCCGGCACCTTCTCGTTTTCCCGGCCGGCGGTGATAAACTCTCTGACCGGTTTGGCTATTTTTTCCTCGATATAGTGCGATGGCGCCGCGCGCACCATTGTAAAAAGCGCCCCTGAAAAACAGGAATCAAAGATCATCAGCACATGCTTGGACCGGATGCGCTTGGCCACGGTTTCGATCTGGCGCATGTCAATCGCACGCCGCATAAAGCCGATTTCATCTTTGCTGGGAAGCGGCGCATCCACCGGCACAATATAGCCCAGCTTAGTGCCATCGGCTTCTTCCAGAGTATGGCCGTGCCCTGAAAACCAGAACAGCAGGGCTTTGTCTTTGGACCGTCCCGGTCCGGCAATCAGGCGATTTAAAGCTGTATCCAAACGGTCCCAGCCCGGATCTTCCAGCAGCTCAACTTTCCAATCCATGCTTTTCAATGTGGCGGCCACCTCGCGGGCATCAGCCACCGGATGGGGCAGCCGCGGCCAGCCCGCACGGTAATTACCGCAGCCCACCACCAGGGCATGGTAGCCAGAATACAGCTTGATATGACGCGGGGAACCTGAAGAAGTTTGGGTTTTAACCAGGATGCCTCGAGTAGCAGCGAAGGCAGGCGAAGTGATCAAATAGATACCGATGGCGATCAAAAACAGACAGGCACCCAGAGTTTTCGGTTGACGGAAAATCATTTGTCCCTCCTTGCCGATGTTCGCTTAGATATGAGAAGCGTTTCTTAAAAAAAGGACAAAAATCTCTGGATGATGATTCTATATGTTAATCAGATGTCCGGGTCAATCGAATTGTAAAAATATCTGAGCCTATGATTAGAGGGTGGTGGATCTTCTAACCGTCCATGAAACACATGAAAATCTAAATTTTAGCTAAAGTTCTCCTGCAAACTACCGATAAAATAACTGTAAGAGCAGAATTCAATATTTCGATTATCCTGTTTTGATAAGCTGTCGAATTAATTTAGATTTGATTTAATATCTGCTCAAGATAACGCCAAACCCCGAGTAATCGGGGGACGGAAAGCCACGGGTCCGCCGGAGGTGGACGGCCGGGTTGCCTGAGGAGGCTGAAAAGCTGGGTTGCCCGGAAATGGTGGCTCGGCTTTTTTGCTTCATCAACCTGCATGCAAAGGGGATCAAATGAATGTCTACGGGGGGGTTAATCCTTACGAAAGTTACCGCTATGGTTTCGATATAACCGAAACCATTCAAAAACAGCGGGCCGTCTCAACATCGCGCAATGAGCTCACGGCTTCAAGGCATCGCGAACAGATGGATGAGACTACCCGGCATGTGCTGCGCCTGCGCCAGTCATTGACAGCGGTCAAGCAATTGATGTCGGCACCTGCAGAATCTTCAGAAATTGAAGTCGCCATTCCCGCACGGGCCACCTCCGCGACCGGTCTCGACCTCGATGGGACCGCAACGTTTACCACCTTGCGGTCGACCGAAGAGATCAATACCACGCCGACTTCCTATTCCACTCATGGACCCGAATGGACCGGTTCTTCGACCGCCCAGGTCACGATCAGTGGTGAATATGACGGTTCCAACAGCACCGATACCCTCACAATCACATCCACAAAGTCGGGTACCCATGGCGCAGTAAACCTTCAAATCAAAGTCTACGATTCCAACAACAACTTGACTGACACAATAGCTATCAACAAATCCGAATCTATCGATACACAATATACTCTCTCCAACGGTTTAGTCTTAACCTTAGGCGAGGGGGATCTCTCAAAAAATGACACTTTTACATTGACGGTTTCCGACAGCGTGGGAAGCGCCGTGAACCCTGATAATCCCTTTAACGGTACCCGCAACAGCGATCCGGACCTGGAGCCCGGATTCAGTGTCAGCGATGGATCCTTTCAGATTAACGGCACCACCATCGATGTAAACGTGAGCGATTCAATTAACACTGTGCTCAATCGTATTAACCAATCGGATGCCGGCGTGACGGCCACTTTTGACGCCGCTGCCGAAAAAGTATTGTTGACCCAGAATACGCCCGGTTCAGCACACGATATTGTCCTCGCAAACGACACTTCCGGATTTCTGGCGGCCGTAAAACTTGAGGGCGCGGTGACCATTCCGGGACAAGATGGTTCGGAAACCGAAACGATCCTGGCGGAAGAGGACCGTTTCTCGGGTGTTCAAAGCGGCAGTATCAGCGTTAATGGTGTTTCCATTGATATTGACGTCAATACCGACACGTTAACCGATGTGCTCGATAGCATTACGGCTTCAGCGGCAGATGTCACCGCCAGCTTCGACAGCAGCTCCCAGCGGGTCTCTCTGAATTCGAACAACTCAGACACTCAGCTCATTCTTGACAGCGGAACGACGAACTTTTTCCCGGCCGTGGAAATATCAGACGGCACCTATGAGCCGGTAAATGAAACCATTCAGATACAGACAGGCGGCGTCGATGCGGTCAATACGTCTGATCTGGTGGCTGAATATGCCGAAACCTACAATACCGAACTGACCGCCACAATGGAAGCAAATCAGGATGCCCCGGCAACGTCCGTCGCCACCGGGAACGCCAAAATGCTGGGCAAACTGGTCAGTGTTATGGCTGATTCCATGAATGCCCTGTTCGATGGTTCGGCAGTAACGTTGTCTTCAGGTGTAGAAACCGAAGCGGTGCGCAATGAGCTCCGCAGTGCCGTCGCATCATGGTTTGATTCCGAAGGATCACAATTCAATACCGACTTTGGCATTGGTTTTGATTTTGATAAGACCAAAGAAAGCGTATTCAAATTCTCCCCGGCCGACCAGAGTCGATTTGAGTCGGCGCTGACAAACCCGCAAAGCGCTGCTGCTGTTCGCCAAGCGCTTTTTGGGACCGAATCCGACGGGCTTTTCAACCAGCTGCATTCCGCCTTGACGACAGCCGCCACCGGCATGGAAGCCGAAGCGGATTCAACCGGTCTTTTTCTGGACGTATTCATATAAAAGCTAAGTTTTCAGGTTTCAGTGTTCAGGTGTCAGCATCAGACATAGCTGAATTTCCCACTCAATCAATTCTGAAACCGAAACACTGAAACCTGACACCTAATAATTTCTGACACCCGAAACCTGACACCTGAAACCTGAAACCTCAATTATCATCCCCTATTGAGTGTAACTCAGTCCTCAGTCCTCAAAGCTCAGTCCTTACCAAGAAGAAATCTTGCCGAGTAATCCCCAGAATGCTATACATAATTTGTTAACCCGATTCCACGGAAAGGAATTCTGATGGAACGCACAAAGATATTCAAACTCTTAAAATCCGATAATCCCATGGATCAGGTGTTGATAAAGGGCTGGGTACGCACCCGGCGCGACGCCAAGGGATTTTCCTTTATCGAAATCAATGACGGCTCCAGCCTGAAAAATATCCAGGTGGTGGCGGATGAAAAACTAACCAACTATGAAGACATCAAAAAACTGACCACCGGCTCAGCGCTCGCGGTTAACGGCAAGCTGGTTGAATCCAAGGGAGGCGGGCAGCGCTGGGAGATCCAGGCAAACGAAATACAGATCATTCAGCTTGCCCCGGAAGACTTTCCATTACAGAAAAAACGTCATACCGACGAATTTTTAAGAACCATCGCCCATCTGAGACCCCGCACCAACAAATACGGGGCGGCCTTTCGTATCCGCTCCGAGATGGCTTATGGCATTCACAAATTCTTCCGGGACCGGGGCTTTCGCTATCTGCATTCACCGATTCTGACCGCCTCGGACTGTGAAGGCGCCGGCGAGCTGTTCCGAGTCACTACGCTGAATCTGGACAGACCGCCCCTAAAGGAAGGCAAAGCCGACTATATGCAGGATTTTTTCGGCAAGGAAGCTAATCTGACCGTTTCGGGGCAATTGTCGGCCGAAATGTTTGCGCTGGCCCTGGGTGATGTCTACACCTTTGGGCCCACCTTCCGGGCAGAAAATTCGAACACTCGCCGCCATGCCGCCGAGTTCTGGATGGTCGAGCCGGAAATGGCCTTCTGCGATCTGGAAGGCAATATGGATCTAGGTGAAGAGCTTATCCGCAAACTGACCGCCTATGCCATGCAGGAGTGCGCAGATGATCTGGAACTCTTCGGTCGCTGGGTGGATAAAGCCCTGATGGCCACCCTGGAGAACATCGCCCAATCCGATTATATCCGGCTGCCCTACCGGGAAGCGGTAGAGATCTTAAGCCAGTCCGGCCGGAAGTTTGAATATGATATCGGCTTCGGCAGCGATCTGCAGACCGAACATGAACGTTATTTGACCGAAACGCATTTTAAAAAGCCGGTCATTGTCTACGACTACCCCAAAATCATCAAGCCCTTCTACATGCGGGTAAATGATGACAATGAAACCGTGGCTGCGATGGATGTGCTGGTTCCCGGCGTCGGCGAGATCATCGGCGGCAGCCAGCGTGAGGAGCGCCTGGACGTGCTTGAAGCACGAATGAACGAAACCAAAATGGAAAAAGCCCCCTACTGGTGGTACCTGGATGCCCGCCGTTACGGCAGCGTGCCCCACAGCGGCTTTGGACTGGGGTTTGAGCGCTTTTTAATGATGATCACCGGTATCCGCAACATCCGGGATGTGATTCCATTCCCGCGAACGCCGAATAGCATCGAATTTTAAGCCTACACGAAATCTTCTTTCTGATCGGAAAAAGAAAATGCGGCCGGATGGCCTCAGCCGCATTTTTTAATGCTGTCGAACCTTGCCAAATGCAGATCTACATGGATTCCTTGTCCACATAAGGATACTTCGCTTGTACATTAAAGTGTAACTTTCTCACCGCGAACAAACAAAGAAAATTTTCATTGAATTCTAACCGGCTGAATTTAGTCGCCTTACCGAAGTTCCCATCTTGTGGTATGCCTTTTGCTTCTATTAGATCCCCAAACATTATTCTTTGTCTGGTTCCTCAAAAGGTGTGCCCCCGCCTAAAGCCGCAAAGTAAGTTCTCTTTAATCTTGCAGAATAAAATCAGTAAAAAACTTCACCGGACCTCCCGAACCTGTGAAGGGTATTCATCATCCGCATTGGAATAAGTTTCGTTTCTGAGTTCCAGTGACGATGTTTCCCCGTCTGCCGCGCGCCGAAATCCGATTCAAAAGGGTAGTCGCGCTTCTGCAGAGCGGGCATTTTATGGAAATACAGGAGGTGACTATGTTAAACAGAAGTATACCGATTATCCTCATCTTGATGTTTGCCCTGGTCGCATGCGGCGGCGGCTCCGGCAGCGGCACAGGCGGCTCCGGCGATGGTTCCTCGGATGCTGAAATCCTGGATAAATTGAGCGATGAGGAATACAATGCATTAACCGAAGAAGAAAAATTTGCGGTTTCCAATAAGGCCCTGGGCACCCTTTTCAAAGGGGTTCCGGCCGATGAATTTTTTGACCTATCCGGCGGAGTGGCCGCCGCGGCGCTTCAAAGCGACGAGAATTATGTGGCCAAGATCGAAAATGATTTATCAACAGAGGTAAATTTAAATCAATACCGAAATCTGATTACACAAAAATACGAATTCGATTCCGACCGCGAAGCCGTCCAGTATCAACTCGCCCTACTCTACGAAGTCCCACTCGGTAAAACCTATTTTGAAATCTGGATGGCCTATCAGCTAACCAATACCATTCTTTTTTCTCCGGCAACCGAACTGGATAGCGTTGTGTATGAAGATGCCCGCATTGTATTCGAGCGTCTGCTTAATATGATCCAGGACGGCAGCCCGATTCGCGATATCGTCTATGAACACATGATTTCCCAGGAGAACTGGCGCCGCTTTCGCTCGCCGGAAGATAACACCCGGGAGATGATGGAAATCTTTTTAAAGCGCTTTATCGACGCCGAGGTGCCGCTGGCATCTATGGCTTGTAAAAACTGGTCGCTTAAAGAAGAAGACGATGAATACATGCTGGTTATTGGCCCTGATAAAAATACCGAACCGGTCGATATTCTGGATATCACCGTGGTCGAATGTACCGAATTCTATCAAGCCGTTGCCGACCATGCCGATTTGATTCCCACCATCGTTTCCACTCTGGTGGATATCTTCTTTGCCGGATATTTTCCCGAAGATAAAACCCCCATAATTGATGAACTTGTTGCCGGCGAGCCGGTCACATTTAACGATATTTTCAAAAATATTCTCTTTTCCAAAGAATACTTGCTGAACGTGGAGCGGCCGAAACAATTTGAAGAGGTCTTTTTTGCCCTGGCCAACCGGATTGACTGGTTTGCGAACAGGAATTTTTTTAAGTACCTCAACCGGGATTCCAGCAGTTCAAAATTTCCCAGCCTCAACAACATGAAACAGGCCGCGATGACCTATAAACTGGGAAGACAGCGGTCCGTTCCGCTAGATACGTTAAGTTTTGCCTTTTACCACAAGGCGGTTAGAGAAAAATTGCTGATCGATCGAAAAGGCAACCCCAACAACAACGACGACGGTGGCTGGCAGGAATCGTTCATTGCGGTTGATCTGACAGGTGATGCATTCATCGACTATGTGTTCCTGGCAGTCGCATCGCGGAAGGCCAGCCCCGAGGAACTTGTTGAGCTGAGCGCAATTATTACCGACCGTGGATTTGATCGTGACGACCGCAAAATGCAACAGGCCATGATCATTTTAGATTATTTATCCCGGCTTTCAGAAATATACTTTACTCAGCCCATTGAAAAGGAGGTGTAACAATGATGAATCGAAGACGATTTCTAAAAGCAGCCGGAATGTGCAGTCTCTCGTTGGCCCTGCCTCCTTTCATCTGGAAACAAAATGCATTCGCCGCACTACCGGATAACCTCAATTATGTGGCCCCGGCGATGATTCCCCAAATCATCCATGTTTTTCTATACGGCGGGCCCTCGGAGCTGGCCGGAAATTTGACCAATATCGCTGAAATCGACGCCAACTCCCAGAATCCCTATCCGGCCAGCCTGGATCCAAACAACGCCAATAACGATATTACACGCAACAATTTCTGGGGCAGCGCCGGCGGCGATATCATGGAAGCGCTTCTGGCCAACGGCGAAATGTCACTTTATCGCACCATTAACCGTATCAAAGATGACTCCAAAGCCCATGGCCGCAGCATTTCACAGAACCTTGTGGGCAATCTGAATCTGGCCAACGCGGGAATCGCCACCACCCTGGCGGCGATCCTGGATAAATTTAATCCTTTTGGCAAAGCAGTTGATGAGCTGCTGCTGCCGTTTGTCACCTTTGAAGGAGATTCCAGGATTTTTAGCCGCGGCGATCTGGATATACCGCTGGCCCTTCGTCCCCTGGCCCTGGACGCCAATTTTAACAATCCCTATTCACGCGCTGAAAACAATTTTCTGGACATCAATAATGACAATACCAATGATCAAAAATTGGAGGAGCTGGCCCAGGCCAGATCAAATTTATTTCCCCAATTTGAGAAGGTCAACGATGCTTTTATCAAACGCGCTGAGCTGGCAGATTTTATTGACAGCAGTTTTAACAGTGAAAAAATCATCGAGGATCTGCCCGTAGATCCCGATACCGGGCAAAGAATCCAGTACCCACCCGGAAATTTCGGAACCCGGCTTCTGGCCGCGGTCAGTCTGGCGATCAAAAATCCGGAAACGGTTTTTATCAGTCTGGGCAGCGGCGGTCTGGGTGGCTGGGATGACCATTCCGATTCCCTGAGCCGCTATCCGAACCGGTTCCAGCGCCTGATGGAAGCCCTGCAGGCAGCCTCCCGGCATCTGGCGTTGATGGATGCCAATAACATTGTCATCAATGTGTTTGGCGACTTTGGCAGAAATGTGAACGTAAATGACTCCAATGGCTGGGATCACGGCAACAACCAGAATCTGTATACGATCGGTGGTGCGGACATTGCCGGCCGCGCCCTGGGAAAGCTGGTCGGAAAAACCCAGCGCATCGGAACACCTTTTCAAAATCGACAGTTTACCTCGCCGACCTCCGACAGCTACCAGTGCGAACCGTTTGCAATTGCTTCGTCGTTCTACAAGTATTTTGGGGTGCAAAACCCGGAACTACTTACCGGAGAGCCGGCCATTGACGAATCCAACAATGTCGCCAATGAACTGGTTCAAGCTTAAGGATGACGCCACGCAGCCGACAAATCATCTGAAAACGTACATCACCGATGCCATTTTTCAAAGCGGTCTTTAACCATTCCGGATAACAATCCGTGGGTTTTGATAGCGCAAAAGGCGGTTGATGAATATCAACCGCCTTTTATTCTTGTAAGCATTTGACATTTTTAGAGAAAAAAAGATAGAATATAAAAGCGAGCACATCAATTGCATATTCTCATCAGAAAGGCCCGCTGCAATGAGCAACGCACAAAGGGGAAAACTGGTTCTGCAGGAGGTACCGACCGGAGAAGTCGAACGAAGAGTCGTCATGCTGCTTTCAAAATTTGCAAAAAGCACTTCTCCTGAACAACTAACAACGAAAGTCCGTAACACGCCTTATGCGCTCAGCAATGATATCTCTGTTGAAAAAGCACTGATCGTCCTGGAAGCGCTGCAAAAACTGGGCGCAACGGCCGCTTTTGTGCCGCATGCACCCGTAAAACCAGCTGCTGAGGAGATAACCACGATTGAACGCCCAGCGCGTTTTACCTTCGAATCCCCCCCGCTGCCGGAAGAAGAATCAGCTGCTGTTCAGCCCGAGCCCCGAAAAAACGGCACCCGGCGGCTGGTGATGACACTGGTTACCATTTTATTACTTCTGTCAATAGGCTTTCTCGCCTGGCAGCTGTGGCCGATGATCGAAGATACAATCCGCGAATGGTGGTCCACTCTCAAACAACTCCTCTAAAAAATCACATCTTGGCCATGGGATGCCTTTCGGCTTCGCAAATAATCTTTTTGACTCCCGGAACTGAATTTATCAGTTCAGTCACGCCAGCGACGGTACGCATCGGATTTATCAGTCCGGTGAGTTTCACGACACCGGGTTCGGAGACTTCGATGCGCAACTCCTGCGGATTGATATTGTCTTTCAAAACAGCCGCCTCCACCCGTTTCAACAGTGACAGCATTTCCATGGAATCCAGAGCGCTTAAAGTGCATTCCTGAATGTATTCGGTTTCTGCCAGATGAACAATCATATCAACCGCCGCATCGATGCCAAGTTTGTCCACATTGATCACCAAATCGTATAGTGACAGATCATTCCAATCGATTTGAAACAGGAAATCCAGAAAGCCTTTCCGCTCCGCATCGCTATTTTCGATCATTTTTAGAGCGTTTTCCGCGTTGACCTTCCGTGTATCAACCAGTCTCTGGATGCGAAAAGGGTTAGAAGCATGCAAACGCAAATGCAGTGCACAGGTAAAATCCTTTAAGAAATAAAACGATCCATGTCCGATGATAATCCCTTCCGCACGACGAGCGACCTCATAAATAACACCCGCCATCAGCTCATCATACATTTCAGGCCTGCGCCTCAAGAGCCGATCGAATAATCCGGGCGCTTTTTCATCAAACGCCTTCAGATCTTCAGAGGCGTATCCCATGCTGACGGCTTCCTGCTGGAGCCGGTCGTCATCATAAAGCTCAAGCTTGAGACGCTCGGCGACCTTTTTGGCAACCGTCAGGGCGCCGCATCCCATACTGGTCGTAACCGTTATTAAAGACATTTTTCAACCTCCTAAGCTGCGAATTTTCTAATGATGTCAGCGGAGAAAAAAAATCCACCCGCTTGCTCTTCTCCGGAAGGCCGAACGAACAATTGATAAGACAACAAAAGAAGAGCAGTGGTAGAATATCTTATTTATTTATCATTTGAAAAGGTTTTAATAATAATTAAATGTAAAATCTTGATTTTTCCAAAATAGTGATAACAACAATCTAATGTAAATTGTTTCAAAAGTCGGAAGTAAATCAATCCATCATGATGGGGAAAAGGAGATCGGCCCCGCTAATTGCGGGATTTCACGTCTGACCTCATAAAGATAAAGGGGGGAATAAAAATGGCATACAAATTTGAAGTATACAAAGACAAATCAGAAGAGTACAGGTTCCGTTTTAAAGCTCCCAATGGGGAAACCATGTTTCAGGGTCAGGGATACAAACAAAAACAATCGGCGCTGAGTGCAATTGAATCCATCAAGAGTAACGCATCCGTGGCTGAGGTAGATGATCAGTCTTAGCCTGCTCGGTCCACCCTAACCTATACCTTTAATCTTCGGCAGAGCCATGATCCCTCGTGCGGCGTAATGGTTCTGCCTTTTTTTTAACCACCCTCCCCGGCGGATTGCCTGTTCTCGCGATACGGTCAGTTGCCTGCCGCCGTAAGCCATTTTTAATTTTGAAACGCTCAGTTTCGGTAAAAGTTATGTAAAAGGTGCTCTGCATGCATTGACTCTCGTCGCTTGTACTTATAAAATTTTAGTATAGCGTTCGTTCACCGAATTAATACCCGTAATACGATCATAACTAGCGATGAGGATGGATTCAATGAAATCAAAGACGTCTATCGTTTTAATCGTGATACTTTTACTGCTGGCCGCATCTGCCGGGGCACAAGATGCGACCCATCAGCAAATTCGTCGCAAGGCTCAGATGGCCTACACCAACGGTCACTGGAAAGATGCTTTTGAGCGATATCGCACGCTCAGCCTGGAAATGAAAAATGATCCCAAGATGGTCGGCAAAGACTTCATCCAGGCCTGGCAGTGCCTGCGCCAACTAAATCGCTTGAATGAATTGGACGCATTCCGGGAAAAAGTCATTGAGCGTCATGCCGACAACTGGCGCCTGCTACAGGATGCGGCCCGCAGCTACAGCCTGAACACCCACTGGGGATTTAAGGTGGCCGGCGAATTCCACCGCGGCCATCACCGCGGTGGCGGCAAATATGTCAACGCCATTGCTCGTGATCGGGTTCGCGCGCTGCAGCTGATGCAGCAGGCCATGGGGCCGGCAGAAGAGCATCCAGCAAAAACAGAGACCGCTCAATTTTATATGCAGTTTGCCAGGTTCATTCAGCAGCACCGCGGTGCCAATCAGGCCTGGCGTCTGCAGTATCTGACTGATCTCACCCGGCTTCCGGACTACGCGCCAGGATACGGCTATGAATCTGACCGCCGCACCCGGGGAGCTCCGGTAGATGCGGAGGGCCAGCCGGTTTTCCATCGACTTCCGCAACACTTTGAACGCGCTACATCAGACGGTGAGCGCTGGCGCTGGCTGCTGGCAAGAGCCGTACGGCTCAATCCGTCGCTGAAAAATAAGGTGGATTATACCTGGGCCGCCTTTCTGCATCAACAATTCGGCGTTCAGACTCTGGTCAATTATGGTGTTCTTTACGGCCGCGGGCGTCTGCTGGATGGGGAAGATGAAGCAAAAGATCAAACCAGCCCCTATGAAGTGCATACCTTAACCGATCAAGAAACCATCGCCAAACTGGCGGTGGGCGTGCGGCGCTTTGATCTGCCCTCGGAGTATAACTATATTCTGATGTTCAAATCCATGCTTGAAGACCCCAAAGGTGGATATGCCGGCAAAGCGGCCCAGACGCTGGCCCAAATTTTTGAAAACCGCAGACAATATGATCGTGCCCTCAACTACTGGAAAATTTATAAACGCCACAATCGGTCCGCCGCCCAGCAACGTATCGATCAGATCACCAAAAACTGGGGCGTATTTGAACCCGCCGGTGTTCAGCCTTCAGGCAAAATCCCCAGCGTAGAATATCGATTCCGCAACGGCCGCCAGGTGCAATTGGCCGCTTATCGCATCCGGGTCGACCGACTGCTTGAAGATGTTAAAGCCTATATCCGCTCACATCCTCGGCGGATAGACCGGCACAAAGTAAATCTGAACAATATTGGCTGGCGCATCGTGCATGAGAATCAAACCCGCTATGTCGGCAGGCAGGTTGCGTCCTGGCAGCTGGCGCTCAATCCCGACAAACGCCACTGGGACCGGCATATAACCGTCAAATTCCCGGATGACCTCAAAACCGCCGGGGCCTACCTGGTAGTGGCCAGGATGCCGCTGGGCAACACTGCCCGCATTGTCATTTGGGTGGCCGACACGGTGATCGTTAAAAAACCGCTTAAACAGCAAACGCTCTACTATGTGGCCGATGCGGTCACCGGCAACGCCCTTGCCGATGTGGACATTGATTTTTTCGGCTACCGCACCAAACGTATTAAGGGAACCCAGCGCTATCGCGTGCTTCACAAGCACTTAAAAAAGCAAACCAACACCGACGGTTTGGTGATGATCGAGCCAACCGAGATGTCTAATCAGATGTCCTGGCTGGCCACCGTAACAAATCATGAAGGCCGTCTGGCATATCTGGGTTTTACCAATGTCTGGTATCCCCGTTACGGCGATACCGAATATAACCAGACCAAAACCCTGATGATGACCGATCGCCCGGTCTATCGCCCGGGCCAGACCGTCAAGTTTAAGGCCTGGGTGCGCCATGCCAAATATGACCGGGAGGATACCTCCAGCTTCGCCGGCCGGCGTTTTACCGTACGCATCCACAATCCCAAAAATGAACCGATTTATTCCCAGACACTGACGGCCGATGCTTATGGCGGTATCGAAGGAGAAATTAAACTGGTCGCAGATGCCGCCCTCGGTCTTTACCGCATCTCCCATGGCCGCAGCAGTGTATACGGCGGCCAGACGTTTCGGGTGGAAGAATATAAGAAACCCGAATTTGAAGTCACTGTGGAAGCCCCGACTGAACCGGTTATGCTCGGTGAAAAAATCGCGGCTAAGATTAAAGCCGCCTATTACTTCGGCTCCCCGGTCACTGAAGCCACCGTAAAATACAAAGTGCTGCGCAACGAGCACGACAGCCGCTGGTATCCCTCGTTTTACTGGGACTGGTTCTACGGTCCCGGTTACTGGTGGTATGCCTATGATTATCCCTGGTATCCGGGCTGGGAGACCTGGGGCTGCCTGCGGCCCATCTGGTCCTGGCGGCCACACTGGCCGCGCCGGCAACCTGAAATTGTGGCCGATGGTGAAGTCAAAATCGGCAAAGACGGGACGGTCAATATCTCCATCGATACTCAGCTGGCCAAACTGATCTATGGCGACAGCGATCACCGCTATACCATCAAGGCCGAAGTCCGCGATCAGTCCCGGCGCACCATCGCCGGTCAGGGAAAGGTGCTGGTGGCCCGTAGGCCGTTTAAAGTGTATGCTTGGCTGGATCGAGGCCATTACCGGGTCGGCGATACCATCAACGCCAGCTTTAAAGCCCAGACCCTGGATCAAAAACCGGTGATCGGCAGGGGCCGGCTCAAATTGCTACGTGTCACCTATAAAGATAACAAGCCTCAGGAAACGCAGGTCGCCGACTGGCGCTTAAATACCGATGCCGAGGGCAGCGCCACTATGCAGATCCAGGCCTCCCGGCCCGGGCAATACCGACTCTCTTACACGGTTACCGATGCCAGCGACCATTCAATTGAAGGCGGCTATGTATTTACCGTTCGCGGTGAGGGCGATGACAGCGCTGCATACCGCTTTGCCAAGATTGAGCTAATCACTGATAAGGCCGAATATGCTCCGGGCGATACGGTACGCCTGCAGATCAATACCGACCGCAAGGGCGCTGCGGTGATGCTTTTCGTGCGCCCGGTCAACGGGGTTTACCTGCCGCCGAAAGTCATCCTCATGGCCGGAAAAAGCGCCCTTGAAGAAATAAAAATTTCAAAAAAGGACATGCCCAACTTTTTTATAGAAGCCGTCACGGTTTATGGCGGCAAGGTGCACACCGAAATCCGAGAAGTTGTGGTGCCACCTGAAAAGCGGGTACTCAACGTCAAGGTCACTCCTTCTGAAACAGAATATCGCCCCGGTCAAACAGCCAAACTCAGCCTGCAGCTGTCAGACTTTTACGGAGAGCCCTTTCAGGGATCAACCGTAATCAGTGTCTATGACCGTTCAGTGGAATATATTTCCGGCGGATCAAATGTGCCGGAGATCCGCAGTTTTTTCTGGAAATGGCGGCGGCACCATCGTCTCAACCAGCAGTCCAGTCTGGCACGCTGGTTTTACAACCAGTTGAAAAAAAATGAAACCCCGATGAAAAATATCGGGGTCTTCGGGCATCTGGTGATGATCGACTCCCCCGGCAAGGGGCAGATGGTAGAAGAGGCAAAGGCCAGGTCGCAGGTTGTGACCGAAGCCGGGGCTGCCAGGGCCCCTGCACCGGCCGAGGCCGATGAATCCGGTTTAGCATTTCAGCTCAAAAAAGAGGCCGCCGACCGGGAAAGTCAGGCCGGCAAGCCCGAAGATCTGGTCCGGCCCAGCGTGCGCACTCAATTTGCCGATACGGCCTTCTGGTCGTCAAACGTCACCACGGACCGGAATGGAAGGGCCGCTGTGGAGTTTAACATGCCCGAAAACCTGACCGGCTGGAAAGTGAAAATCTGGGCGATGGGCCATGGAACGAAGGTCGGCGAAGGCAGTACCGAAGTGGTCACACGCAAAGATCTCATTGTGCGTCTACAGGCGCCGCGCTTTTTTGTGGAAACCGATGAAGTCGTGCTGTCCGCCAACGTCCATAATTATCTGAAAAACCGAAAAATCGCCACGGTTTTGCTGGAACTCGACGGCGACTGTCTGGCGCTGCTCAAAGGCCAAGAACAAACCCAGTCGGTTTTAATCGCCGCCAACGGCGAAAAGCGCGTGGACTGGCGTGTAAAAGTATTAAAAGAAGGTGAGGCAGTGGTACGCATGAAAGCCTTAACCGATGAAGAATCCGATGCCACGCAAATGCGCTTTCCGGTTTTCGTGCACGGTATGGTCAAGCAGATTCCCAAAACCGGCGTCATTCGAGCCAATCAGAACCAGGCCCAGATCAAATATAAAGTCCCGGCGGCCCGCCGCGTAGCGCAATCCCGTCTGGAACTGCGATATTCACCGACCCTGGCCGGCGCCATGGTAGATGCCCTGCCGTATCTGGTCAGCTATCCTTATGGCTGCACCGAGCAGACCTTGAACCGCTTTTTACCCACGGTCATCACTCAGCAGACATTAAGACGCATGGGAGTTGATCTGGAAGTTATCCGTAACAAACGCACCAATCTGAATGCTCAGGAAATCGGTGATGATCAGCAGCGCGTTTCGCAATGGCGCCGTTATGACCATAACCCGGTATTTGATGAAGATGAGGTGGCCGCCATGGTATCCGCCGGTGTTAAACGTCTGGCGGCCATGCAACTATCCGACGGCGGCTGGGGCTGGTTTAGCGGCTACGGTGAACGTTCCTATCCCCACACCACCGCCCTGGTGGTTCATGGATTGCAGATTGCCCGCGAAAACGGGGTAACCATCCCCGCTAATGTGATTGAAAGCGGCGTGCAATGGCTCAAGGATTATCAGGCCAGAGAAATTGACCGCCTGCTTCTGTGGGACCGCACGAAGAAAAAAGGAAAATCCCACGCCGACAATCTGGATGCCTTTGTCTATATGGTGCTGACGGATGACGCTTTTGAAAACAAGAAAATGCGCCATTATCTGTACCGCGATCGCAATTCGCTGGCGGTCTATGCCAAGGCGATGTTCGGCATGGCCCTTGTCAAAGTCGAAGACAGCCAGAAGCTTGCCATGATTATCAAAAACATCGAACAGTTTCTGGTATTGGATGATGAAAACCAGACCGCCTATCTGAATCTTCCCAACAGCAGTTACTGGTGGTACTGGTACGGCTCGGAATACGAAGCCCACGCCTATTATCTGAAACTGTTATCGCGAATCGCGCCGGCAGATAAAAAAGCCTCCGGACTGGTCAAGTATCTGCTCAACAACCGCAAGCACGCCACCTACTGGAACAGCACCCGCGATACGGCTGTGATCGTGGAAGCATTTGCCGACTATCTGACTGCCAGCGGTGAAGCCGCACCGGATCTAACCCTGGATATCTTTTTTAACAAAAAAAAGATGAAAACGGTCCGGATCAACGCCGAAAACCTGTTTACCTTCAACAACAAATTCGTTCTCGAAGGCAAGCAAATTCCGACCGGCAACCACACGATCACGCTTAAAAAATCCGGCAGGGGTCCAGTCTATTTTAATGCCTACCTGGATTATTTTAGCCTGGAAGACTATATCACCCAAGCGGGTCTGGAGATCAAAGTGCAGCGCCGGGTTTTTAAGTTAATCGAAGTCGACAAAAAGATCAAAGATGCGGGTTCCCGCGGGCAGGTGGTTGACCGCCGGGTTGAAAAATACGAGCGCGAGCCGCTAAAAAATTTGGCGGCGTTAGAAAGCGGCGACCGGGTTGAAGTCGAACTGGTAATTGACAGTAAAAACGACTATGAATACCTGGTCTTTGAAGACATGAAGGCCGCCGGTTTTGAACCCGTGGAAGTGCGCAGTGGCTATACCGGCAATGAGATGGGCGCCTATGTGGAATTTCGCGATCAAAAGGTGGCTTTCTTTGTACAGCGGCTGGCACGCGGCAGACACTCGGTCAGCTACCGTTTGCGGGCGGAGATTCCCGGCAAATTCAGCGCCCTGCCTGCCAGGGCTTACGCCATGTATGCGCCGGAGCTCAGGGCCAATTCGGATGAGATCAAGCTGCTGATAAAAGATAATTAGACACTTAAATTTTAACAATTTTCATCAAAGCAAAACGCCGTCATTGCAAAGAGCGCTGTCAAAAGCAACTTTCGAAACAATGGCGGCGTTTTTATTTCCTGGATTGGCACGCCTTACGGTTGAATTTGAATACTCAGGGTATAGTCTTCCACCTCACCGTAGGTAAAACTGCCGCAGGCTTCGGCAAAGCCGCCGTAGGACATTGCTACCCGCAGCCGCGTGTTGCCCGCCACCGCTTCGGCCGGTATGGTAATGCTGCCGGTAACCGCTGCGCTGCCGCTGCCGTCACAGTATTCCGGGACTTCACCGACCTTGACCAATTTGGATTCGCTGTCGGTCTCGCCCTTATTATTGGTCACCGTCAGGCTCACGGAATACGCGCCGTCGGCCGCATACGTATGCACCGGATTCTGATCGGTGGAGGTGCTGCCGTCTCCAAAATCCCAGTCCCAGGCAACGATCGTACAGTCGATGCAACTGCTGGTGTCCGTAAAACTGGCCGTTAATAGATCGCTGGTAACCGTATAATTGGCGTTTAGTTTTTTGGGAATCTCGATGCTAACCTCCACAGCCTCAAACGCATTTTTAACGGCCACAGCCGAATGTCCGAGATCAATGGCTGCATCCCGCACGCCTTCGGCACCCTGGATGTAATTGGTACTGGGCTGCCAGTAGTCCTGATTGGCTTTAACAAAAACTTCAAATGCTTTTTTCGTGTCCCAGCCGGCAGTGGTGGCCAGCAGATAAAAGGCTTTATTATAAACCCCGCTGCTGTGATGAACATTGATACCGTCGTAATAATCGTTGGCGCTGTCGATGGAATTTCCATCTTTGGGTGGATCATCCATGTACCGCAAGGCACCGGATCCTTTACGGATATCATAGCCGACCTGAAAATCATTTGAGCCTCTGGAATAAAATTCAGCGGCCTCACCGGCCATGTCGGAAAAGGCCTCGTTAATGCCGCCGGATTGATTGGCATAAATCAGATCCGAATTTTGCTCGGTAAACCCGTGACTGACCTCGTGGGCGACGGTATCCAACCCTACCAGCGGATAAAAAAAATCGGCTCCGTCGCCAAACGTCATGGATGAGCCGTTCCAGAAGGCATTTTCGTAATCCGTGCTGTAGTGAACCCGCATCATCAGCTGAAAGGTCAAGGGCGGTACGTTGAACCAATCATTATACATATCGTAGATGACGTCACCGAAATAATGGGCATCATTTAGTGGGCTGTAGGCTCCGTTTATTTCCTTGAGGGTGTTTTCATAGCAGGTGTAGGAGTAGGCGGTCGAACCGGTGGTGCCGTGATCCAAATTGACGGTTTTGACTTGCGGGGTCGTCATGGTGCATGCAGCGTCCGACTCGAGGACCTCAAATGCCGGTAATTCCTGCCCGTATTGATACTTGCCGATTTTTTCGTTTCCGCCGGGTCCGGTCCCCTCGGCGTGCATCAGAGCATCAAATTCTTTGATGATTTCACCGCTCAGCGCATCCAGGAGAATCACGGGACGGGCAGGATTTCCGCCCTAGGCGACATCGACAAAAAAAGACACCCGAAAGCACAGTCGTGCCTGGCTGTTATCATCGATATAGATCACTTTTTTGCTGACTTCGTTTTCAAAAACCCAAATTTGGTCGGCCAGCTCGCTGTTGGTGATATGCCGCTCTTTCATCTGGGATAGTGCTGTTTGGGCGTTTAAGGAACTCGCCGA